>JAUUWJ010000127.1 GCA_030589175.1 Actinomycetes bacterium | reverse complement strand
CCAGCATGGTCATTCGGTTGATCAAAGATGTTAAACCCGATTGTTTGGCCGTAGCTTTCGATAAAGGCATTGTAACTTTTAGGCATGAGGCTTTTAAGGAATATAAAGCCCATCGTGAGGAAACCCCAGATGAGCTGCGCCACCAATTTGGTGTTGCAAAGGAATTACTCGAATCATTAAACATCCCCATATATGAAAAAGAGGGCTTTGAAGCTGATGACATACTGGCAACTGCCGCCAAGCAAGCCGAAAAAGCCGGAAGTGAAGTCCTTGTTGTCACGGGAGACAGAGATGCTTTCCAGCTTATCTCAGACGAAGTAAAAGTCATGACTACCCGGCGGGGAATAACCGATACCGTAATTTACAATAAGGATAAATTGGATGAAAGATACGGGATAACCCCAGAGAAAATGCCGGATATGCTTGGCCTTAAAGGTGATCCTTCCGATAATATTCCTGGTGTTCCCGGTGTTGGAGAGAAAACCGCTACAAAACTAATCCAAGAATTCGGGAGTATGGAAAATGTTTATTCTCACGTAGATGAAATAAAAGGAGAAAAGCTTAAGGAAAATCTCCGCAATTTCAAAGAACAAGCCAAAGTAAGCAAAGAGCTGGCAACTCTTCATTTTGAAGTCCCTCTAGATTTTGACCTCGGAAAATGCCAACTAAAATGGGATATTAAAAAAGCAAGTGAGGCTTTTTCCGAACTCGAGTTTAATACGCTGCTCGAACGCTTGAAAAAACTCACTCCTGAAGCCGAAAAAGAAGCTCACTTTGAGCCTTCGCATAAAGAAAGTTCATTTGAGCAGATAAGTACAGAACTTAAAAAGGCCAAAAAAGTAGCCCTGAACTTCATTAGAGAAAGTGATGAAATAAATAGTATTTTGCTCTCATTTGGTGATAGCGTTCATGTATTGGAAGCGGCCGAACTTGAAAAGATCAAGCCTTACCTTGAAGATAAAAAGCTAAAGAAACTTACTTTTGACTCAAAACCTTTGATTTTTGCTTTGCGATTTGATGAAATCCGCCTGGCTGGAGTTAGTTTTGACGTACAACTTGGCGCTTATCTTTTGCAGCCGACTAGGACTAATTATACAGCCTCGGATTTAGGCTTTAGATATTTAAAACTCTACATTGGGGAAGGGCAAGACAGTTTCAGACAAGCTATTATAGATTGTTACTTGGCTTATCACTTAGAAGAGCCACTCACCAAAAAATTAACTGAGGGCAAGCTTGAAAAAGTCTACAACGAATTAGAACTTCCTCTCTCCCCTGTTTTAGCTGCTATGGAATATCGCGGCATCGGCATAAATAAAGAAGAGCTCAAAACTTATTCGAACGAACTTGCCCAGATGATAAACAAGCTTGAAGAAGAAATATATCGTTTGGCAGGAGAAGAGTTTAACATCAACTCTCCATCTCAACTAAGCTCTATACTTTTTGAAAAACTAAAACTAAAGCCCGTTAAGAAGACAAAAACCGGCTATTCTACGGACTCAACGGTGCTGGCCAAACTTATTAATGAGCATCCGATAATCGAGAACATGATCAATTACCGTGAACTCGCCAAAATCAAATCAACTTACGTTGACGCGCTGCCTAAAATGGTAAATCCGAAAACAAAACGGCTTCACACTACTTTTAACCAAACAGTTACCGCAACGGGGCGGCTTTCTTCCAGCAATCCGAATCTACAAAATATTCCCATCCGTACGGATATCGGCAAGAGGATTCGTAAAGCGTTTGTACCGGCAAGAGCTACCGATTTATTACTTGTTGCCGACTATTCGCAAATTGAGTTAAGAGTCCTCGCCCACCTCTCAAAAGATGAAACTCTGACTAAGGCTTTCGAAGAACATAAAGACGTCCACCAAGCAACAGCTGCTGAAGTATTCGGACTACCGGTAAATAAAGTCAGCGAAGAAGCTCGCCGGAAGGCAAAAGCCGTCAATTTCGGCATTGTCTATGGCATCAGTAGCTTTGGACTAGCGCAACAATTGCAAATAGATGCCAAAGAAGCTGCTACCTACATCGAGATGTATTTTAACCGTTATCCGAAAGTGAAAAGTTTTATCGATAGAACGGTAAGTGATGCCTATAAGAAAGAGTTTGTTAAAACACTTTACGGCAGGTGCCGCCAGCTGCCTGAGCTAAAGTCAAACGATGTCAGGATTAGAAATTTCGGCGAGCGAAGTGCGATAAACTCGGTTATTCAAGGAAGCGCCGCAGACATAATCAAGCAAGCGATGATAAATGTAGAAAATGCATTATTTACTGATGATTTGATGAGCAGAATGGTGCTGCAAGTACATGACGAACTTATCTTTGAAGCTATGGCTTTAGAAAAGAGTGCTTTGTCTTCTCTTGTTAAGAAACAAATGGAGAGCGCTTATGTGCTTCATCCTTCTTTAGAAGTAAACATCAGCACCGGCCCGAATTGGTTGGAAGCAAAGTAAATCAATTAGCAATGATCAATGGGCAATGTTCAATAATAATCTTCACGGAACAATTAGTGTTCAACAAAAAAACTCGTGTATCGTGGTTCGTATACCGTAATTCGTGTAAATTAAAAATTCCTCAACGTAACGATATCCACGATCTACGATATACGAGTTACGAATCACGCTAGTTTACTAATTATTTCCTTTTATCATCCATGATGATATAATGTCTCTTTGCATTCTGTATTGGAGGTTTTATATGTGATTGGCGCTGAAAAAAAGAAAGACCAGCTTGAAGAGGGCTATAAATTAAGCCCCTCTGGCGAGATTGTTCCGGATTACGACAACACCATCAAATACTTCAAGGAAGGTGACGTAATAAAAGGAACAGTAATCAGAATTGAGCGAGACGAAGTGCTCGTTGATGTCGGATACAAGTCAGAAGGAGTCATCCCCCAAAAAGAACTCTCAATCAAACCACAAAATCCAAAGGATATCTGCGAAGTAGGCGAAGAAATTGCAACTTTGGTTATGCAAAAAGAAGATAGCGAAGGCAGGCTTATCCTTTCCAAAAAAAGAGCCGATTACGAAAAATCTTGGGATGATATTGAAAAAGCAAGCAAAGAAAACTGCACTGTAAAGGGCACTGTAATAGAAATAGTTAGAGGTGGTCTTATCCTCAACATAGGTGTCAGAAGTTTTCTACCCGCCTCCCTAATCGACCTCAATAGAAAAAAAGATCTCAGCCAGTACATGGACCAAGAATTAGAATGCAAAGTAATTGAGATTAACCGTAACCGCAACAATGTTGTTTTATCCAGAAAGGCGTTATTAACCGACGATCGCCAAAGTGAGAAAAAAGAAGTTCTTGAAAAATTTGAAGTAGGCAAAAAAGTTAAGGGTAAAGTTTCTTCTATTGTTGATTTCGTCTCTTTTGTGGATTTAGGCTTAATAGACGTCCTAATTGATATATCAGAAATTTCTTGGGAACATATAAATCATCCATCCGAAGTCCTCACAATAGAACAAGAGGTAGAAGTAGCCATATTGGACATCGACAAAGAAAAATCAAGAGTATCTTTG
>JAUUWJ010000193.1 GCA_030589175.1 Actinomycetes bacterium | reverse complement strand
CGGTTAGGTGTGAGATTGCCACGCTTCGCTCGCAATGACGTGCTTTTTAATTCTAATCTTTAAATCTTTATTCTACGAACTACGAACTCCTAACTCCGAACTAATAAATTTTCAATTTATTAGACTTCACTAGCTATTTCGTCTTCTTTTGCCTTAAATATAGCCAAAGATGCTAAGAAAAAGACGACCGCAAAAGAGAACCACAAGACGAGCATCTTAAAAGAAGGCATTTGAACAAAATAAAAAACCTTTTGATACATAACAGTGACACTAGCCATAGGATTTAACAGGTATACAGAAGGCAGCCAGCTTAGATTGTTGCTGGCGGCAAACTTCGAAACAAAAATATAAGGATAAATAATAGGACAAGCAAAAAACCAAACTTGTATGACTATTTGTATCAAATGCTTCATGTCCCTAAAGTATACATTGGCTAAAGAAACGAGCGCAGACAAACCTAAGATGATAAGTGTCTCTATCAATATGATTACTATTAAAAAGGGTATTTGAACGTAGAAATAAATCCCAAGGACTGATAAAAAAATAAAAAGGACTACCAGCTCAAGACCAAAGTTAACTAAATTGGCAAAGACCGAGGCAAAAGGAATTATCACCCTTGGAAAATAAATCTTTTTTATTAGGTTACCCGAATCGACAATGGAGCCAACCGCCATAATCAGCGAGTTTGCCAAATAGCTCCAAGCCAGCAAACCGGTTAACAAATAAGCGGAAAAACTCTTTACCCCATTAAAACCGGCCGATATTCCTCTATCCATCCCGAACAATCTGCCAAAAATAATCGAATAAACGACTAGCAATACTAAAGGGTTTAAAAATGACCACAAAAAACCAAAGACAGAGCGTTTATACTTAACTTTTAGTTCCCTTTTTACCAAGTTAAGAAGAAGTTCTCGATACGAATAGAGTTCTTTTAGATGACTTATCATTGACTACCTTCAAAATAGCTTTCCAGAGCATCTTGCCAGCTTCGCATAGGCTTAAACCCCCTGAGTTCTAAATTGTAATTTCGTAAAACTGAAAAAGCTGGCCTCTTGGCTGGCCGCGGATACTCTTTAGTTGAACACGGCGTTATCTGAGCATTGATGCCACCCAATTCAACTATTTTCTTGGCAAAATCAAACCAGCTACATTCGCCTGAATTTGTAACATGATATGTGCCGTATTGTCCACTTTTGACTATTTCTTTAATCTTTTCAGCTAGATCTAATGAGAAAGTTGGAGAGCCCCTTTGATCGTCAACTACTTTTAGCTTTCCCTTTTCTTTGGCAGCCCTTAGGATTGTCTTTACAAAATTTGCGCCGCCATGCCCGTAAAGCCATGCAGTTCTCGCAATATAGAACTTATTGGTAAGAGATGAAACCGCTTTTTCCCCTGCTAATTTAGACTTTCCATAAACACTTTGCGGATTAACATTATCAAACTCAGTACGAGGTTTATCGCTTTCGCCATCAAAAATATAGTCGGTACTCACATAAAGCATTTGAGCATCAACATAATTAGCAGCTATCGCTACGTTAGCAGTCCCTAGCGCATTAACCTCAAAAGCCGTGTCTTGATTTTTCTCACAACCATCTACATCCGTATAAGCGGCAGCATGGATAATGGTATCAGGCTTGAAACTTTCAAATTTTTTAAGTAAGGGGGACAAATCCGTAATATCTAAATCAAGGTCATATGCTGCTACTTCTTCATCAGCAAAAACTTTTTGTAAGTCTTGACCAAGTTGTCCTTTTGCTCCTGTAATTAATACTTTCATAGCGATAAGATACCAGAAAATCGTTGTTCATTGTTCGGTATTCGTTAGGATTGTAATTCACTATTCTCTAATAACCTAGTTACTTAATTAAAGCTTACTTCTGTTTCCGGCCTGACTATTTCGACCCATATCTGTCCCGGGTTAAGCTTTACTTCATTACCCGCATCATCTAAGAATTTTATCTGCGAATCGGCTGAATCCTTCTCCCATTTAATATCAGTCTGTTTTCCGTTTCTAAAAAGGTATCCATTGCCCTCTCCAATTATAGCAATGTTTAGAGTCTGAGCATCATACATCGAAGTATCAGCTCTAACTACAACAACATTTGACGGAGCAATTTGTTTGTTTTTATCGGCATCTAAGTGTGCTTTGCCCCCGTTGTACCTTTTATATCTGTCTTTTTTTGAATCATAGCTATACCTAACTTCATAAGCACTTGAGCTGAAGTTTATCTTTATATTGCCGGCCTTCTTACCTTTAAGTTTCTTCTTGCTGAATTTATAACCAGTGTAATATACATCCTTCAGACCTGCTTTCTCGGAACCCGATCTTAGTTTCTCAGTGCTGGTAAATAAATTATGAGGCGATCTTATTCCGCTCTGACGCCAATAATAACTTGCATATCTAAACTGATCGAAATCATCAACTCCATATTCTTTTACTTTTTCCAAACCGACTTTTGAGCCTCCGGCATGCGCATATATAGCATCAAAACCGGTTGCCAATGCAACATAGTAAGGTCTTGCACTTCTTACCGGCCCTATTTTCACAGCTTCATTGTGATTGAAAACTGCTACAAAACGCGTAATGCCTCCTTCA
>JAUUWJ010000091.1 GCA_030589175.1 Actinomycetes bacterium | reverse complement strand
GAAAGATCATTGGTAGAGCAGTTGTTGACGCCCTGGCTGCCGAAGAACCTCTCGGCCCGGGAGTGCTCAAGCGGCTGGAAAAAGAACTAAGCTAGTACTATAATTACTACTGTAAAAGATTAGCAACAACTTTACCATTTGGTTAATGGAAGCTACTTTGAAAATCAACTTAAAGAAAGCCTTATTGAAACTTAGAGCTCTTCTAGGTTTTTCCCGCGTAATGGTATCCAGCTTCGCCCTCGCCCAAGCCGCCCTAGCAACTGTTTTAGCCCTTAAAGGATTACCGTCTATCAAAATAATGCTCCTTGGCAGCATTGCCTGTCTTAGCGGCTCATATGCGCTAACCGCTACTAATGACTTCTTCGATTATGAAATCGATAAGGAAAGGCTTGAAAAACTGCGTACAGTCCAAGGATTTGATATGGGCCAGATTTTTATTCGCCAACCTTTAGCCAGAGGAATTATAGGAAGAAGAACAGCCATTATTTGGATCCTCAGCTTAAGCACGATAAGCCTCATTTTCGCTTACTTAATAAAACCAAGCCTTCTCGTTATATCTATAGTCATCGGTTTGCTGGTTGTTACCTATTCATACATGAGCCGCCTGAGCATTCTGAAGATTTTTCTTATCGGTACGCTTGTTTCTTTGGGAGCTGCTGCCGGATGGCTAGCTGTTTCGAACCATAATAACTTTCTATTAGCATTTGTGCTTTGGATGTTTTTCTGGGAAATAGGCGGAAGAAACATACCGAATGACTTGGCCGATATCGAAGAGGACCGTTCTCTTAAGCTAAAAACAATTCCCGTAATTTTCGGTGAAAAGAAAGCAAGTCAAATTTGTTTCAGTTGCCTTTTAGCAACCTTTTTTATAAGTGTTGTATTTGCAGTTATTTTAGACATTAATCAATTTTTTGTTATCTCCGTAAGTCTGGTTGGATTTTTCATGCTGGTATTACCCGCATACAAACTTCTCAGAAAACCGGAGCCAAAAGTTTCCCTGCAGCTGTTTAATTCGGCAGTTTTCTACCCTATTACTGTCTTGGTATTTTTGCTAGCCAGCATTTATCTTATCTAAACTTTTAACTATCTCATGTTGCTTATTTGCAAATAACATGGAAAAATACAATACTTCAAGCCCTTGCTAACGGATAAGTATATGAACAAACTCACAAAACAAGTATTTATCATATTTCTAATAGCAATTTTTTTTATTGCGGCTTTAGGCTGTTTAAAAACGGATACCAAGAAAGCCAACGACTTAATTGATAAAGCAAATAAAGCTATCAAAAAATACACAGCCATAGAAAATGAAGACATCTCCCCTCTGAGAGGTAGGATCGATAGAACTGAAGCCAGTAAAGAAGGAGCCAAAGACTCTTTATACTGCACTAAAAAGATACTCAAAAATATTAAGCTTCAAAATAAAGTTCTAAAAAAAGCAAAAACCGACATAAAATCGATATTAGCTTTAGCGGTAAGCTCCGAGCTAAAAAATTATACTAACTTAACAGTTAAAGCTCTAGACGCAGATCTTAACAGCTTAACCATAAGTAAAAAACTCTACGGTGAGCTTAAGAAAATGTATGAACTAATAGCCTATGAAAAACTTAGCCAAAAAGAATATGAAAATATTACATCCGCTGTTTCTAGTTTGTCCAATGCAGCAGAAAAAGCAGCCGATGATCAGCAAAAACTGCATGCAAAAAAAGATGCTTATTATAAAGAACAACAATTAGGAAAATAAAATTCAGTGATCAATTGGCAACAATAAATCGTAGTTCGGCGTTCGTAGATCGTGGACTAAATTACTCAAGATTTATTTTGTTTAACACGAACCACCAAATACGAACCACTAAACACGTTTTTTAAAGATATCCAACTTGCTTTAATTGTACTAGCAACCGCTTTTAGCTGGCTTTTTATGCTTTAAGGCGATTAAGACGCGAATTGTTCGGGAATAGATATGGTCGAGGTGATAATATGGGTAAAGAAAATATAGTAGCAACATGCCACGTAAATGATTGTATGTGGTGGGAAAGTGATCATTGCAATGCTTCCCAAATAAAAGTCGATATGATCGAAAATCATGCGGATTGTTTAACTTATGAAAAGGAAGGTGAGCTTTAATGGCGGATAAAGGTTTTGTGGGAATGTGTGACGTTGAGCTTTGCGCTTGGAATGAGAATAATGATTGTAAAGCTCCGGCCATTACTGTAGAAAAACGCAAAAGTCATGCTGATTGTGACACTTTCTTAAATGAAGAGAACCCTTGGTCAGGTCAGGAATAATGGCAAAGAAAGAATCCTCAAAGCAGGAAGGGGCAAGAACTGTAGTTAGGACAGGTGTCATTTTAGCCGTAGTGATATTAGTGATTTACTTTTTAGCTGTTTTTCTGATGCCTGTATATGCGCGTTAAAATCTGAAGTTCAATTTTGAGAAATTGCTCTAGGATGAAATTTAGCGTAAGCCTTTCTTAAATGAGATTGGTTTAAATGTGTATAGACTTGCGTGGTTGAAATACTCACGTGGCCCAACATTTCTTGAACGGCTCTTAAATCCGCTCCGTTTTGTAACATATGCGTTGCAAACGAATGGCGGAAAATATGCGGATAGATTTTAATATCAATATCCTTCGCATATTTTTTTATCATAAACCAGCAACCTTGGCGGGTCAGCCTGTCACCAAGTCGATTTAAGAATAAAGCCTGAGGCCTTTTGCTCCCGGCAAGTTTTGCCCAAGAATGATTTAAATAATAATTAACCGCCTTTACTGCCGGTCCGCCAATAGGAACTATGCGTTCCTTAGAACCTTTTCCCATAACCCTCACCAAGTTTTCATCGCCTAGAATATTTTTAAAATCTAAACTAACTAATTCCGATATACGTAAGCCACAGCTGTATAGTAATTCCAAAATAGCTTTATCCCTTGCACCATAGAGCGTTTGTTCTTTTGGCAGTTCCAGTATTTGATTTATTTGAGAAACACTCAAAACTTCGGGCAATATTCTTTCCCTTTTCGGCGATTCGATATCCTCCATAATTAAACGATCAATATATTTATGAATAAGCAAATATTTATCAAAAGTGCGAAGAGCGGATAAATTCCGAGCCAAAGAACGTCTACTTAAATCTTGTAGTTCAGTAATATAATTTCTTAGAATATGCTTGTCAGCTTTAACAATATTTAAACCTTTATTGTCCAGGTACTTTACATATCTCTCAATGTCACTGCGATAAGCTTCAATGGTATTCTCAGAGAGGCCTCTTTCAACCATCAAATGATTTATGAAACCATTTACGATTTCTTGATTAGCTTTCATATGCCATTAATAAGCCAATAATCGTCTTTGAGTCCGTTATTTTTCCTGTTTTGATTTGTTCGAGTGCTTCTTTTACCGGTAACAAGATGACGTCTAAGATTTCTTCTTCTTCCGGCTGAGGCTTTACCTTTATTAGGGCTCCCGCTTTATATATGGTTACCACTTCATCCGTATATCCCGGACTTACATAGTACTTCGTTAAAAGTTCAAGAGAACAAGCTTTATAGCCGGCTTCTTCAATAAGCTCCTTAAAAGCGGTTTTTTGAAGATCATTGTCCTCTACAATGCCGGCCGGTAACTCAAGGAGAGGAGCCTCTACCGGAGCCCGGTACTGTTTTACCATAATCACCTTATCATCAAGCGTTGCTACTACTGCTACTGCGTCTTTTCTTTGTATTATTTCTCTTTCGTATATAAGACCGTTTTCATTCCTGAGAGACCGCAACTCCAAATCAAGCGTTTTTCCTTGATATATTATTTTCGATTCCAGAGTCTTATCGTTAAACCTCATTACCCTTCTTTATAAGATCAAGCGCACTAATAGCTGCGCAACCGCAAGCCAGGAAAAACTCCCTCTCTTCTTTAACACTGCGCCCCATTGTCGTAGGAGTGAGCTTATTATCGGTTAGGGCTTTCTCGGTAACTTCGTTATTTAAAAAATTTAGTGTATGTTTTTTGTCTAAACCCCCAAGTTGTATTTGTTTTTCAACAAAATTCCTTTTCTTTTTTTCCATTTGCGGCAAAGGAACCAGCGCTTCACTTAAAGCTATTTGCTTTAGAGCAGTTACTGTATGGTGGCTTATCCCTTGGTGACGAAAACGTTTATCTTTGAAAGAAAGCCGCGCAATAACTATTGGTTTTCCGTCCAAACTATTAACAGCGTTTATTAATGAGCCCACTTCAACAGCCGTGTTGCCCAGCAAAGTAGATGTTCCACTCACTCCCGGCCCCATTGCTACGATTGCCAAGTCTGCCTTTGCAACGTATTTAGCGCTAATAAGAGCACTGTATATATTTACAGCTTCGAAATCTCCGCCGAAAGCTTGTCCGAAAGTTATAGTGCTATCAATAAGCTTCTTTTCTTTT
>JAUUWJ010000095.1 GCA_030589175.1 Actinomycetes bacterium | reverse complement strand
GAAAGAACTATTAACAGAAAAATAAAAGAGGCAGTTCTTGCTTATGAACTAGAAAAGCGCTACCCGAAGAAAAAAATATTAGAAAAATATATAAATACGGTTTATTTCAGCCATGGCAACTACGGCATCGAAACAGCAGCTGAAGCTTTCTTCGGTAAAAAAGTAGAAAAGTTAAAAATTGAAGAGTCTGCTCTGTTAGCCGGTCTTATCCGATCTCCTCAAAGATACTCGCCTTGGAATCATAAAGATAAAGCCCTCGCCCGGAGAAACCTCGTTCTAACGAAAATGAGGGAACTTGGTTATATCTCAAAGATTGATACCATAAAAATAAAAGCCAGGCCTCTAAAAATAAAACCGCCAAAACCGGAGAGGAGATACCCGGGAGCTTATTTTGTTGAACACGTCAGACATCAAATGCTAACTGATAAAAGGTTTGGCGAAACAGAGCAAGATAGAGCCAATAACCTGTACAAAGGCGGCCTTAGAATTTACACAACTATTAGCTTGTCAAAACAACAGATGGCGGACAATGCAATACAAACCATACTTAACCGCAGTGGGGATCCTTCCGCTTCTCTGGTTTCAATCGATCCGAAAACAGGCAAAGTTTTAGCTATCGCTGGCGGGCGCGATTTTTTCGATCAAAAAAATAAACACGCCAAATTTAATCTGGCTACTCAATCAAAAAGACAAACAGGCTCTTCTTTTAAAGTTTTTGTACTAACAACTGCTATAACTCAAGGAATAACTCCTTACAAAACAATCGATTCTTCTCCGGGAACTCTAAGCTTGCCGGGAGGAGGCACTTGGCGGGTTGATAACTACACCGAAGGCCGGGGCTATGGACGCATAACAATTAGGCAAGGAACTATACAATCCGTTAATGCATTGTATGCCCGTCTTATGTTAGACGTCGGCGCAAAAAATGTAGTGCGAATAGCTAAGAAGATGGGAATAAAAAGCAAATTGTCTCCAAATCCGGCAATCGCCCTGGGAGGATTAAAATACGGCGTAAATGCATATGAAATGGCTTCCGCTATGGCAACCTTAGCAAATGAAGGAACTTATATCGAACCTATAACGATCTCAAAAATAACGGACAGCAACAAAAAAATTATCTTTAGTAATAAACCAAGGCCAAAGCTCGTGATATCTCCTACGGTCGCCTCTACCGTCACTAGTATTCTAAAAGACGTTATGACCAGAGGCACTGGAAGAGGAGCCAATATCGGTCGGCCTGCTGCTGGAAAAACCGGAACGGCTCAAAGCTATCGTGATGCTTGGTTTATCGGTTATACACCCGATATGGCAACTGCGGTCTGGGTCGGTCATCCGCATGCACAAGTTGCTATGCTCTCCGTCCATGGAAGAAGAGTAACAGGTGGCTCTTTTCCGGCTTCGATATGGCGGCAGTACATGAAAGAAGCGTTGGCAAAAACACCGAAGAGCAAGTTTCCTTATTCAAAATATGCTTCAAGAGAACGAACTGTACAGATATGTAACGGCACAACCGATATGCAAGCATGCAACGCCTGTCCGCCCGGCTCGACATACTCTAAGACTCTCCACAGCAGCAAAACAGTGTTGAGACAATGCAACATGCACGAATGCGAAGAAGAAACATCAAAAGTTCCAAAGGTCGTCGGTCTAAGTGCAAAAAGCGCGGTCAGAAAGCTTAATGCCGCCGGATTTGAAGTAGTCAAGAAAAGAAAGGATTCTAGCAGACCTACTAATATCGTTTTAAGTCAATCTCCCGCCGGTGGCACAAAAGTCAAGAGGATCAGAACAGTGGTTATATATATTAGTCAGAAGATTGAGACCACAACCGTACCCTCGGTCGTCGGTCAAAGTGAAAGCGAAGCAGCATCAACACTTTCTAGTGCCGGTTTCAAGGCAACGGTTAGCTACCAATCAAATCCCGACCAAGTCGGCATAGTAATCAGCCAAAGTCCTGCCGGTGGCAGCCAGGCTGAGGAAAATAGTATTGTAAGTCTAATCGTCGGCTCGCAATAAGAATAGTGGGTAATTAAAAATTATGAATTAATTAGTTAATTATTACGAGAAGTGAAGCGACGCGGCAATCTTAATTAATTATGAAGAAAGAACTAAAAAATTTAATTGAACAGGTAGAAAAGAAGAAAAAATATCTTGCTTCTATTAGGCAAATGCAAATTGCTAGTGTTCATCGTTTCATTTTGTATTCTTTGAGCAAAGGTCAGCTAGTTGAATCCCATGATATTGCTAATAATCTCAATATAGACATTGGCATCACTACTAAGCATTTACAAACTCTTGATGAAAAAGACATAATTAAATTTAAAGAAGGTAAGATAAAATCGGCTTATCCTTTTGCTACCAAACCTACTAGACATGAAGTAAAAATCGCTAATCAGAACCGAACTTTTGCTCTCTGTGCAATTGATGCTCTAGGTATACCGTCTATGATGAGAAAGGATGTCTTAGTTACTTCATCTTGTCCTTATTGTGAAAGATCAATAACTATAGAATTTAAGGGTGAGAAGATAACTACCAAACCAAACAATTCAATTGTCTGGCAGCCTACAAAGAAAATTGAAGGCAAAGTAGCTGACGATCTTTGTCCTCACATTGATTTCTTTTGTAATACCAAACATGCTGGTTCCTGGCAAGAAAAAGTAGGTTATGAGGGTATTTCCTTATCCCTTGAAGAATCAATCGAAATAGGAAAGTTTATCTTTGGAGGTTTTCTAAAGGAATAGTTTTTATCTTTACTTTGTGTTTTTTCTATTTTATTTTTTCTTTTTAATTTTCCGAGCCCCGAGACCCCAGACCCGGGATTTCTATTCCTTGATGCCGCTTTTTCGGCGGACTCTTATTAAGCCCGATGCAGGAACAATATTTTTTAGCCCTCTAGCCTCAAGCTTATCCAGAAACAAATTAAGTCCGATTGCATCACTTGATACATGGCCAGCAATCACTACATTGATGTGGGCTTCTTCGGCTTCCTTTTTCAATTTTTCAGATAAGTGCATTTGAACTAAAGTGCCCACGCCGGCCTGGGCTAACTTTTCAATTACTTCTTTTGGACCTTCTGTTCCGCCGGTCATGTCAACAAAAATCTTACCGACCCTAGTTGCCGGGCTGCCTACTAGAATTTGAGGACCAAATCCTTGTTTTGCCGCTTGAGCATATTCCTCGACTTTCCTAAGCTCTTTGAGCACATCTCCAACGGTTTTGGGCTCTTTTTCATCCATCATTCTCTGAACAAACCGGCTGACTAAATTATCGCCGGGAGTATGAACAGTCATATAGTTAAGCCCTAGAAGTCTGGCACCGTCGACCGAGCGGTTATGGTTAATCGGCATCAATCTTTGTTGTACTTCCCGAGCTCTTTTTTCTATTAAAAAATCGCCTATATTAATGGGGACTCCGAACTTCTTCCAAATATCTGCTTGCATATACATAACTTGATGCATTTGAGCAAGAGATCTTCCTTCCGGATGATGGGCGAGCAAAAGATTTATCTTGGAAGAACCTTTTTCGTTTAAGCGGTCAGCTAGAAGAATTTCTCCGATTTCAATATCGATACCGGCAAGAACGCCTTCAATCTCAGTTTCAGGATCTCCCCATAAAATTCGGGTGTCAGCATAGGGATTTTTTAGACTTTCTTCATCAAAAAAAGGTTTTTCTTCATCAGGCAGTTCTTCGTATTCTTTCTTTTCCTTATTAAGCAAAATCTCTATCGATTCCCGGCCTCGAGGATCAGCTTCCATGCCTATTTCGACAGCCAGCCAATAAATATCTTTTAATTTCATCTTTTTATTGTCTTTTTTTGCACTCACTTTTTTGTTCTCCAACAAACCAATCAATTACTCATTAACTAATGCCTTAATATTAATTTAATAAACTTTATCGAGAAACACAATAACTAATTTTCAAATAAAAATTACCAAAAGTGGTATGTATTTACTTTAAGTGTTTTATCGGAAATTTAAGCGCATTTCTTAACTAAAACAAACAGCAATTGCTAAATAAGAGGTAGAGTACGTTCCTAGTTATTTCTAAACACTCACAAAAGCGTTATTTTTAATATAGAACCTTAATTCTTTTTCTTTTCCCTTATTTATACCTATCCGCTTCTCTTTTCCTATTATAAAATCTTCTTTTACATAATTAATTACATAAATACTGCTTTTCTTGCTCGTAACATCAATTCCGTTATGTGACCTATCCACAGCCATTGCAGATGTTAACTTTGCCGGGCCATTAGTAAGATTGCGCACTTCGCTTTTTCTATTCTTTAACATCAACTCGATACCTTGAACCG
>JAUUWJ010000068.1 GCA_030589175.1 Actinomycetes bacterium | reverse complement strand
AAAGTGAAGCACTGCATGTATTTTCTCTTCCTTCATGACCTCACTTAATAATTTTTTGTCATCAATCCCGCCGACGATTAGTTTTGTTTGCTGAACAGCTTCTTTGTGCCCGCTACTTAAATCATCAAAAACTGTAGCGGAATAACCGGCTTCTTTTAAGATTTTTAGTGTGTGAGAGCCGATATAACCGGAACCACCTATAACTAGCACTTTTTTCATATGAAGCAATTTTACAAGAAACAATGCTCAGATGATATAATTTCACCGTAAATAAGTATCTTTTAAAAATATTTGCTTATTAACCTGCATATTTGACAAAAAAGAAAGAAATTTCAGTCTTTTTTCAACAAAAAAATACTTGTTTACTTTCCTATCGTAAGCTATAATAGATATAAGTATGTTCACTAGAAAAAAAGGATGGTTTGCATGGACTACTCTCATATGGTAGGTAAACGCCTACGAAAGATTAGAGTGCAAAACAATTTTAGTCTAAAAGAAGTAGAAAAAAGCACCAAAGGCTCTGTTAAAGCTTCCATTCTCGGTGCGTACGAAAGAGGCGAGAGAGTTATTTCAATTCCTCGCTTATTTGAGCTTTCCTCTTTTTTCAATGTACCGGTTGATTACTTAATTGCCGATGGTGAGGCAGAAACGCAAAAAGAAACGGCAAAATCAACTAGGGCTAAAGGTGGAATAAAAATCAGTTTAGTTAATCTTAATAAGTTGCCGGAAAAAGATGTAAGCCTCCTTAAGAACTATATTTCGGGAATTAAGAAACAAAGAGAAGATTTTAACGTTGAAGTAATAACAATTCGCCAAGATGATTTAAGGATGCTGGCAGCTCTTTATCAAACGGATACTGGCGCTATTAATAGCAAACTCAAGAAGCTTAACCTAGTTGCCAATTAATTTTTTCTCCAAAGCAAGTTCTGCAATTTGAACAGCATTTAAAGCTGCGCCTTTTCTTAAATTATCGGCAACCACCCATAAGCTTAACCCATTCTTTATTGAACTATCCCTTCTTATCCTGCCTACGTAGCAATCATCAGTACCGCTAACTGAAAGCGGCATTGGGTACTTATTCTCTTCAGGATCGTCAATTACTTGAACACTCTTAGCTTTGTCAAGCAATTTTCTGGCCTTCTCGGGCTTAATCTCTTTAACAGTCTCAATGTTAATTGATTCGCTGTGACCTATTAAAACCGGCACCCTAACCGTAGTAGCATTTACATTTATTCTATGACTCAAAATTTTCTTTGTTTCTTTTACCATTTTTTCCTCTTCCTTTGTTGAGCCGTCTTTCATAAAGACATCAATGTGAGGAAATACATTCAGGGCAATTTGGTAAGGATAAACTTTAGGATTTATCTCTTTATGTTGACAATAGGCTTTTAGCTGCTCGTTAAGTTCAACAACCGCATCGGCTCCCGTGCCGGATACTGCCTGAAAAGTTGTTACGATAACTCTTTTTATTTGGCCAAAGTCGTGCAAAGGCTTAAGCACAACAACCATTTGAACAGTTGAACAGTTTGGATTAGCAATTATTCCTTTAGCTTTTTTGAGAGCTTCGGGATTAACTTCCGGTACCATTAATGGCACTTCCTTGTCCATCCTGAAAGCTGAACTATTATCAATGACTAAACAACCCGATTTAGAAGCAATTGGCGCAAATTCTTTGCTTACATCAGAGCCTGCAGAAAAAAGGGCAAGATCAACACCTTTGAAACTTCTATTGTCTAAGGCCTCGACAGTATAACCTTTTCTTTCAAAAGAAACTCTGCGGCCGGCAGAGCGCTCTGAAGCAAGAAACTTAATCTTTGAAACACCGAACTTACGCTGTTCAAGAACTTTTATTATTTCTTGTCCGACTACGCCGGTTGCTCCGACGACTGCTACATTGATTTTTGACATAGTTAAAATAATCTCCTTCTTTAAGCGTGATGATAGAATATTAAATTTAAGCTAGTAGTGCAAGCGAAATAGTGCTTGCTATTTATTAAGTTTAAAAGCCTTATGAAGCGCCTTTAATGCCTTTTCAACCTCTTTTTCCCTAATCACACAAGAAATCTTAATTGAAGATGTGCTAATCATATCGATGTTGATATCGTTTTTGGCAAGGACTTTAAACATAGTAGCGGCAATACCCGGGTGACTCTTCATTCCGGCACCTATTAAAGATATTTTAGCAATTTTTGTGTCCACATCATGGCCTTTAGCCTTAAGTTCGGAAGCAACTTCATCCATTACAAGGCTGGCGGCCTTCAAATCATCTTTGTTTACGGTAAAAGATATATCAGTAAAGCCTTTCTCGCTTACATTTTGCAGTATCATGTCAACATTAATATTACTATCAGCTAAAGCTCCGAAAACGGAAGCCGCGATTCCCGGCTTATCGGGAACACCGAGGATTGTTACTTTAGCTTCGCCACTAGTATGAGCAATAGAGCTAATTATCGCTTTTTCCATAGATTCGTCTCCTTCCTTAACCAACGTGCCGCTTTTATCGGAAAAACTTGATCGAACATGTATTTTAACATTATAACGCCTTGCATACTCAACAGAGCGTAACTGCAAAACTTTGCTTCCGCTAGCAGTAGCTTCAAGCATTTCTTCGTAAGATATTTCTTTTAGTTTGCGAGCACACGGCACTATGTTAGCGTCTGCAGTATAGACACCGCCTACATCACTATAGACTTCGCAAATATCAGCTTTTAACTTTGCGGCTAAAGCAACGGCTGTCGTATCTGAACCGCCCCGGCCTAAAGTTGTTATATCATTGTCAACCGTAACACCTTGAAAGCCGGTAACAATAACAACGTTACTCTTATCCAGCTCCTCTTGTATACGGTCAATCTTAATGTCGACAATCTTGGCTTTCGTATGGACACCGTCGGTCAAAATTCCGACCTGAGAGCCGGTAAAAGAAACTGCTTTTACTCCTAATGATGCTATCGCCATAGCTAGAAGAGCACTTGAAACCTGTTCGCCGGTAGCAAGCAACACATCCATTTCTCTTTCCGGCGGATTATTGTTTATAGCCAATGCTTTTTCCTTAAGCAAGTCAGTAGTCTTGCCTAAAGCACTGACTACAGCAAGAACATTGTAGCCTTTCTTCTTTGTATTTACGATTTTAGCGGCAACATTTTTAATCAGTTCCGTATCCCCTACAGAAGTGCCGCCGTACTTTTGAACAATTAAACTCATCGCTTCACCTACCAGCTATTTTAACAGGGACTTTTTCTTTTGTCATATGTGAAGTTGGTTGTTGGAACTGTATCACTAACCACTAATCACTGATTTGCCACTACCAACTACGAACTCCGAACTATCTTATGAACCAACCGTTATGCCGATTGTTTCAAGCCAGTTTTCTACTAACATACGATAGCCGTTTTGCAGTCGCTTTGTTATCGGACCAACTTCTCCACTGGCAATTGGCTTGTTGTCTAAAGATGTAATCGGAACGATTTCATAAAGACTATTAGTAAGAAATATTTCTTCTGTTGAAGATAAGTCTTGAGCAACAATAGCATCTTCTTCGGCCTTGATACCATTGCGCTGGGCAACTTCAATTACAACTTTCCTGGTTATTCCCGACAATACTTGATCTCCGGTCATCGGAGTCAGAAGAATGCCATCAAGAACAACAAAAACGTTTGCGCGGCTTGCTTCCGATACAAAGCCCCTTTTGGAAATCTGTATCATATCAAAGGCACCATTTTCTTGTGCTTGTTTGAAAGCAATAATCGAAGGAAGCATTGAAGTGCTTTTATGACTTGACAGCATTCCCCTTTTATCAAGCCCGGTAATTGCACTAGCTCCCTCGCAGGTTTCATTTACCGCCTCTAAATCTATAGGAGCAATTGTAATCAACAAGTTTGATTGTTCCAGATTTTCAAAAAGACTTCTTTTTACTGAATTTCCCCTTGTTAGAGTTATTCTGATTATGGCTTCCTCAATATTATTGGCCTTAACAACATCATAAACCGCTTCTTTTAACTCTTTTTGGCTACGCCCGATCTTAATACCAAGTTCATCAGCTGAATCTGTGAGGCGGTTTAAATGACTTTGCAGCATAAAAGGTGCTCGTTTATACGTTCTCAATGTTTCTATTAAGGCATCGCCATAAAGAAAGCCTCGATCGGTAATAGGAATGCTGGCTTCATTTTTAGAAATAATATCGCCGTTTAGGTAGACATTTTCTCCCATTGCTCTTCTTTGAAGGTCCTCCCCCAGCTCTTAAATAATGCTTGAGCTTTTGATATCGTCTCGAAATATTCTCTCTCAGGTTTCGAATCAGCTACAATTCCAGCTCCGGCTTGAATATAGACTTTACCTGCCACCTCAACGATCGTCCTGATTAAGATGTTGAAATCGATATTTCCATTATAGCTAAAGTAGCCGAGGCTGCCAGTATAAGGACCTCGGCGAGTCGGTTCAAGCTCTTCAATAATCTCCATGCAGCTGACTTTCGGACAACCGGTTATTGTTCCTCCGGGAAACAAAGCCTTTAAAAGATCAAAAGCATCTTTTCTCTTGTAGAGCTCTCCGCAAACATTGGAAACTATGTGTATTACATGAGAGTACTTTTCTAAAATCATAAGCTCGTCAACTTTTACCGAATCGTAGCGACAAACTTTACCCAAGTCGTTTCTCTCTAAATCAACAAGCATTATGTGTTCGGCTCTTTCTTTATCATCTAACAGTAGATTCCCGGACAAGAAGTCATCTTCCATTTCATCTTTTCCTCTCCGTCTGGTTCCGGCAATCGGCCTGGTTTGGGCTCCTTTATTATTCAAAGAAACGAGTCTTTCGGGAGAACTACTAAGCAGGCTAAAATCACTAGCTTTCAAATAAGCGCAAAACGGTCCGGGATTTAGTTCTCTTAAGCGTTTATAAAGAGCAAGGCTCTCTCCTCGAAAATTCCTAACAAAGCGCTGGCTGAAATTTACTTGATAGACATCACCGGCATAAATACGCTCGCGAATTCTTGACACCGCTTTTAAAAAATATTTTTTTTCTAAATTGGACCGCACGCTCCCGGTTACTTTGTACTGCTCCAAGACATCTTTTTTTTCTAAACAATTTTTTATTTCATCGAAAGCTAGGGGATTTTCTGAGCCTTGACGATGTAAGAAAACAAAAAGCTCTTTTGTTTCAAGATTATGGGCTAATACAAGAGTCGGCTTTATAAAATAAAAATCAGGAAGTTTCAAATCATCAACTGCAAATGAAGGTAAATCTTCGATGTAGCGCCCGCCGTCATAAGCGATATATCCGATTGGCCCTCCTATATAAGGAGAAAAATCCAGTTTTTCGAAATCTCTGC
>JAUUWJ010000034.1 GCA_030589175.1 Actinomycetes bacterium | reverse complement strand
AAAAATAAAAAAAAGTAAACAAGCTAATTATCACTATAGAACACAAAAGCACCTGCAAGTACTTGCTATTGTAGGGCCTACCGCCAGTAAAAAAAGCGAACTTTCTCTAAAACTGGCTGAAAAATTTAAGGCTGAAATAATTTCCGCTGACTCAATGCAAGTATATAGGGGAATGGATATCGGAACTTCTAAAGTCAGTGCTGAAATTCGCAGAAAGGTTAAACATCATTTAATCGACATTATTTCTGTTAACGATTCCTTTAACGCATTTGAATTTCAAAAACTATCACGTCAAGCAATACGCAACATTAATGAAAAACAAAAATTACCTATTTTGGTAGGTGGGACAGGGCTTTATGTGAGAAGTGCTTTATATAAGCTCAAGTTACCTGATGAAAATAATAATAAAGAGATAAGAGAAAAACTTGAGAGGGAATTGGAGCATAAGGGACTTTCAAGTCTGCAAAAAAAACTTAAGCAAAAGGATAAGCAAGCGTTTAGCGTTATAGACATACAAAATCCCCGCCGGGTTGTCAGAGCACTTGAGATCATCATAAAAACAAGAAAGCCTCACCTTGAGTATCGTCAAGATTGGAATAGTTGGCAGCCGATATTTAATTCAATAATCATTGGCCTTACTGCGTCAAGAGAATTTCTTTATAAGAGAATCAATGAAAGAGTTGATTCAATGATGAAAGCAAGTTTATTAGCTGAAGTTAAGCAGCTTATCAAAGAAGGGTTTCTTCAGGTAAAAGTGGCAAAGCAAGCTCTTGGCTATAAAGAACTAATTGATCACATTAATGGCTTCTTATCTTTAGAAGAAGCAATAGTGTTAGTTAAAAAGAGAACTAGAAACTTTGCTAAAAGACAACTAACATGGTTCAAAAAAGACCCGAATATAGAGTGGCTTGACATAGAAAAAGAACCGATTGACGACATTATAGAGAAAGTCATCATTCTTCTTAAAAGGTTTGGCCAAATGTACAATATAGATTAATTATATTTATACAATTGTATAAATACTTGGTCGCGACTTTCAGGCATGATAAAATAAAACGGCAAAACGTCCAGCACTTAAGTTGCAGCTTTTGAGCTAAAGCCACTTAGATTTAGGGCTAAAGCCTAAACATTTAGGAAGCCAAAAACACTTATTTTAGTGCTGGCTTTTGTGTCTATAAAATCGTTGAAAGGGAGGCAATAGGGTAAATGCTTAAGCCACCGTACGCTGAAAAAGATATTTCCGGATGTGCCGTAGTCGGGATAATGAATATTTCCGGAAATAATTTCGGTAGTGAAAAAATCGTTAATGCTATTAAATGCATGAGAGACCGTTCTAACGGACTAGGCGGCGGTTTTGCTGCTTATGGCATTTATCCCGAACATAAAGACCTTTATGCATTTCATATGATGTATCTGGACACAAACAGACGTTACGATGCGGAGGACTTTTTAAAAAAGAAGTTTAACATTGCCGCCAGCGAAAGAATTCCCACTGCTAAAGTTAATTCAATAAGCGAAAGTCCCGTATTATGGCGATATTTCCTTTCAGTTGAAAATAAGCCGCCGTTGATGAGCGAAGAAGACTTCGTAGTTCAAACGGTAATATATATAAACGCTAATATTGACGGAGCTTTTGTCGCATCTTCAGGAAAAAATATGGGGGTCTTTAAAGGTGTCGGATATCCCGAAGACATCGCTCGCTTTTATAAGCTCCAAGATTATGAGGCTTATATTTGGCTTTCTCACGGACGTTTTCCTACTAACACAGTTGGCTGGTGGGGAGGGGCCCATCCTTTCAATATTCTAGATTGGTCGGTTGTCCATAACGGGGAGCTTTCTTCTTATGGCACAAATGCCCGCTATTTGGAAATGTATGGCTACAAGTGTGAATTGATGACCGACACAGAAGTTGTCGCCTATACAATGGATTTGTTGATGAGAAGACATAAGCTGCCCCTAAATTTGGTAGCAAAGGTAATTGCCGCTCCTTTATGGAAAGAAATCGACAATCTAGAGCCTAAAGAAAGAAGAATCTTAACCAGGTTAAGGCAAACATATTCTAGCTTGCTTTTAAATGGTCCTTTTTCATTTATTATCGCTAACCAAGACCAAATGATAGGGATTACGGATAGAATCCGTCTAAGACCTCTTATATACGCCTCAAACAAGGATATGTTCTACATATCTACAGAAGAAGCGGCTATTAGAACTATTGAAAGCGATTTGAAAAACATAAAGATACCTCGAGGCGGCGAGCCTGTTGTTGCTCAACTTCTGACGTCAGACATCAGACATCAGACGTCAAGCAGCAGGGAAGGAGCTACAAATTAATTGTGTTTTGGCTGGGGTCTGAAGTCTAAGATCCGGCGTCTAGTGATATGAAAACTTATATACCACATAAATTCGAAGTAAATATTAACGATAAGTGCATTAAATGCCTTGTTTGCGTCAAACAATGCAGTTTTTCTGCCCTTAGTTTTGACGAAGACGATGCAACGATTTATCCCGATAACAATAAGTGCGTTGCCTGTCATCGCTGTACTACTTTATGCCCGACAAAATCTATAAACATAGTTAAAAACCCTATTGTTTATCATCCTAACGAATACTGGAAAGCAAACGTTATTGAAGACATCTACAAACAAGCGGAAACCGGGGGAATACTTCTTAGCGGAACCGGAAACGATAAAGATTACCCCGTTTATTTTGACAGGATTCTTTTAGATGCCTCTCAGGTGACTAACCCTAGCATAGACCCTTTAAGGGAACCAATGGAGCTAAGAACATATCTAGGGAAAAAATCCGATAGGCTGCAATTTAAAGAAAATAAGAAGAGCACCACGACAATTAAGACAAAGTCTGAACCCCAGGTAAAACTGGAGACTCCGATTATGTTTGCAGCAATGTCTTTGGGCGCTATTAGCTATAATGCCCATCAAGCTCTAGCTAGAACTGCTGAAGAACATGGAACTCTATACAATACCGGTGAGGGCGGTCTTCACAAAAGCTTATACAAATATGGTAAGAATACTATTGTGCAAGTGGCTTCCGGAAGATATGGCGTTCATCATGAATATCTAAATGCCGGCTCTGTTGTCGAAATCAAAATAGGACAGGGAGCAAAACCGGGTATTGGCGGACATTTGCCCGGAGAGAAGATTAATGCTGAAATCTCTCAAACAAGAATGATCCCGGAAGGAACAGATGCTTTGTCTCCGGCACCTCATCATGATATTTATTCCATCGAAGACCTGGCTCAGCTAGTATACGCTATTAAAGAAGCAACATTTTACAAAAAACTTGTTTCGGTAAAAATTGCAGCGGTCCACAATGTTGCCGCTATAGCAAGCGGTATTGCCAGAGCAGGTGCCGACATTGTTACAATCGACGGCTTTAGGGGAGGTACAGGAGCTGCCCCTACTGTTATAAGAGACAACGTGGGAATACCAATAGAGATGGCTATCGCTGCCGTTGACGATCGATTAAGAAAAGAGAGTATTAGGAATAATGTAAGCTTGGTGGCATCCGGCGGTATTAGAAATAGCGTTGATGTCGTAAAAGCAATAGCCCTTGGGGCCGATGCCGTATATATCGGAACCTCCGCTTTGATATCAATAGGTTGCACTATGTGCCAAAAATGTTACACAGGAAAATGCGCTTGGGGAATTGCGACAACTAATCCCCAGTTGGCCAAAAGACTCAACCCGGAGATTGCATATAAGCGCCTCAGCAACCTTCTTAGGGCCTGGAGCCTAGAAATCAAAGAAATACTTGGCGCTATGGGCTTAAACGCTATCGAAAGCCTTAAAAGCAATAGATTGCGGTTAAGGGGTGTCGGTCTAAGTGCTGAAGAACTTAAAATCTTAGGAATAAAACAAGCAGGCGGTTAGGGTGAAGAAAAAGCTTAAGGCATATAAAATTAAGGCAAACGGCCTCCACTTTAAGGAGCTTAATAATCTTATTAAAAAAGCGGTAAATGACGGTCACAACTCGCTAAACATAGTCGGTGTAATCGGTCAGCGTTACATCGGAACCGGCCTTAATAAAAAAATTAAGATCAATATTAAAGGCACGGCCGGAGCAGACCTGGGCGCCTTCATGGACGGTCCCAATATTGTCTTAAAAGGTAACGCTCAAGATGCAGTCGGCAACACTATGAATTCCGGCTCTATAACTGTTCACGGAAGTGCCAGCGATGTTTGCGGCATTGCTGCCAGATCCGGACGCATCTTTATCAAAGGCAATGTCGGCTACAGAGCCGGAATTCACATGAAAGAATATCAAGATTTTAAGCCTACATTGATTATTGGCGGGGAAGCTTATGATTTTTTAGGTGAATACATGGCAGGCGGCATTTTAGCTGTCCTTAATTTAAACTCAAAAGAACAATATCTTCCAAGCACCTACATAGGAACAGGTATGCATGGTGGCGTTATTTATATAAGAGGAAATGTTCATCAGAGCCAACTGGGCCAAGAAGTATCAAGTTTAAAGTTGGATAGTAAAGATGAAGAACTACTCTACCCGCGCTTAAAAGAATTTGCCAATACATTTAAGCTTGATTTTGATAAAATAATTAAGGAGAGGTTTATTAAGCTTCTGCCGTTGAGTCATAGACCATACGGAAGGTTATACGCCTATTAAAAACTAAAATCGAAAATCGAAAAAATAAAATGTAAAACTAAAAAGTAAGTTAAAATATAATATGGAGTTGTATTATCAGGTGTAATTTTTTAGTTTTAAACTGTCGTTTTTCTATATTATTTCTTATTTTTTAGCTTAATAAAAAAAGGGTTAACCTTATGTCTGAAAATAAAAAGATGATAGCACCTTCAATTCTTTCAGCCGATTTTTCGCAGCTAGGCAATCAGATTAGTCTAGCTGAAGAAGCCGGTGCAGATCTGCTTCATATAGATGTAATGGATGGACATTTTGTACCCAACATTACAATCGGACCCGATGTGGTTAAATCTATCAAAAAAAGTACAAAATTACCGCTAGATGTTCACTTAATGGTAGAGCACCCTGAATTTTTCATTGACCATTTTGTAGATGCCGGTGCAAACTGGATATCTTTTCACACAGAAGCTTGTGCCCATTTGCACAGAACCATACACTTGGCTAAATCTAAAGTTGGAATTAAAGTGGGAGTTGCCATTAATCCGGCTACCGCTTTGACTAACCTTGTAAATGTTATCGATTATGTAGACTTTGTTCTTGTTATGTCGGTAAATCCCGGTTTTGGCGGACAAGAATTCATAGAACAATCAGTCGGTAAAATTAAATTTTTGAAAGAAATGCTTAAAAAAACCAAATCTAAGGCATTAATTCAGATAGACGGAGGCATAGACGAGTCTAATATTCTAAAAGTCGCTGATGCCGGTGCCGATGTCATAGTGGCCGGTTCTTCTGTCTTCTCAAACGGTCAAATAAAAAAATCCCTTCAAGCTTTAAAAAAAGCATTAAGCTAGCCAATCATAATGTCTAATCATAACTTTTTTATGGAGAAAGCCATAGCGGAAGCAGAAAAGGGAAGAGGATCCGTTAGTCCTAATCCACTGGTAGGAGCTTTAGTTGTTAAGAATAATAAGGTTATTTCAAAAGGCCATCATTCAGCATATGGCAAAAGCCACGCGGAAGTAGAAGCTTTAAAATCAATTAATCCCCGCTTAAAAGCGGATCTCTACGTGACTTTAGAGCCGTGTGCTCATTACGGCAAAACTCCTCCGTGTCTTAATTTAATATTGAAATACAAAAACTTTGCAAAAATAATTATTGGCTGCAAAGACCCCAACCCCCAAGTAAAAGGGAAGAGCATAAGGGGCTTAAGAAAAGCCGGTTTTCAAGTTAAAACCAGTGTGCTTTCATCAAGAATAAAAAAACAAAATGAAGCTTATTTTTACCACCTAGAAAAGAAGCGCCCATTTGTGACCTTAAAAGCGGCAATAACCTTGGATGGAAAGATTGCAACTAGAGATGGAGAGTCAAAATGGATTACATCTTCGACGTCAAGAAAGAAGGCCCACCGTCTAAGAGCGGAAAATGACGGAATAATGGTCGGCATTGGTACGGTATTAGCCGATGATCCGCTACTTATACCCAGAAACACTAAAGGCAGAAAATTCAAACCACCGGCCAGAATCATAATAGACCCAAAGCTTAAAATACCGCTAGACAGCAAGATTATTAAAACCGCTAAAGCTTACCCAACAATAATTGCTTGCTCTAATCTAGTTGGCAAGTTAAAGAAAGAAAACCTGGAAAAATTAAGTGTTAAGATAATCTCCATAAAGGAAAAGAACAGAGACGGCCACTTCTCAATGGATGAGTTAATGAAAGAATTAGCTAGACGCAATATAGCCGGCTTATTGATTGAAGGCGGCTCAAAACTGAATAGTGAAGTGTGGCAATCTAAACTTGTTAACAAAGTTATCTTTTTTGTTGCTCCAAAACTATTTGGTGGACAAGAATTGCCCGTAATCGGCGGCCAAGGTATAAGCTCAATAGCTGGGGCAACGGAGCTAAAGATTAATAAAGTAGAGCGGTTAGATAAAGATATCTATATAGAAGCCTACGTTTCAAAGTAAAATATTATATATAAAAAAGAAAAACGACAACTAAAAATACAGAAGATTTTATAAAAATATATTTAAGTTTTTACTTATCGATTTTATATTTTATATATTAGTTTTTAAGGAAGTTTATGTTTTCTGGAATAATTGAGGCGTTTGGAACTATAAAGAAAATAAACAAGGGACAAGAAAGCAGCGTGCTTACTCTTGAATCTTCCTTAGCAAAAGAACTAAAAAAGGGAAGTTCTATAGCAGTCAATGGTGTTTGTCTTACCGTAACATCGATTGAAAACAACAGTTTTACGCTGGATGTCATGCCGGAAACTATTTCTAAAACCGATCTTGGTGATTTAAAAATAGCCGATAAAGTAAACCTTGAAAGACCCCTGGCTGCCGACGGCCGCTTTGAGGGCCATATTGTACAAGGACACGTTGATGCAACGGGTACAATAACAGAGAAAAAAGAAGTGGAAAACGCTCATGAAATGTCCATCCGAGCACCAAAGAAAATCTTAGACTTTTGCGT
>JAUUWJ010000179.1 GCA_030589175.1 Actinomycetes bacterium | reverse complement strand
CCTCTGGCAATCTTAGGCGCTACCAGCATAGTTTGAAGAGCTGTAATCAAAGAATCTCGGCCGAAATAAGTCATAAACCAGGGAATACCGGCAGCTGGAACATCGCTTTGCTTGATTCCGGCAAGCCTTAAAGCCGCAAGATCGTCAATGCTTTGATCATAACTCTGCTTTAAAGTCACATAATCGGTATCAATTGAAGTGACTTGTTTTGAGTATTCTTCAAAATGCTGAGCTTTGCCCACTTTGATCAAGCCGAACTGGCCACATTTGTAAGCCATTCCAAACTGCTCCTCAGGCGTTGTCAGAGG
Source organism: Actinomycetes bacterium (assembly GCA_030589175.1). GTDB lineage: Bacteria > Actinomycetota > Aquicultoria > SURF-47 > JAUUWJ01 > JAUUWJ01. The sequence continues at coordinate 2,422 of JAUUWJ010000179.1, read as the reverse complement.
TAATATATCACAGCACAGACGCCAACTCTCTTTGGGTCTAAGGTTTATTTGCCAAATTAGTCCTCTTTTTAAGATTTTGGAAGGAGTTTTAGATACTATTATTCTTGTTTCCCTGTATAATCCCTTTTTCTTGTGAATTAACCTCGCAACATTGTTTTTTTTGTCATAAGTGCTTTTTACTTTAAGCCTTCTTTTAAATTTCTGAGATTTTACCTCAAAAATATCGGCAAAGTCAGTTTTAGAAACCATTTCAAGAGTGAGAGTGACAGACTTCCGATTGTAGTTGGTTACGTTTATGTCTTCATGAAAGCCATCACCTACCAGCTGATTTCTGGACACCGTGATCGTTCCTTCCTTTACTCCATCAAGTGACGGATTTGATAAATAGTGAACAGCCGAATAGTAGTTTACCGGACGGCCAGTCAGTTTCTTTAGCTTTCTTCCGGATATAAAGAAGCGGTAATCGCTTAAAAACCGGGTATCCGAATCATAAAATCCTTGCTCGCTTGGCGGAGTTATATCTCCGGTCTCTCCCGTAATAAGAAATGAGTTGTTTTGATTAGTCGTTACATTCATATTTAATTCTCGTTTACAAACACTTACGATATTTATTTGACATTTCAACAAGCTTAAACACTGCATAATAATTATCGTTTTCAAATATCTTTTGAAAAACAGAATTAAGCATATATATAAAGAGGGGGTTTGATGAAATTTGCCATAGTCGGATTAGGAAAAATGGGCTCCAACATAGCTCTTCAAGCATTAGAGAAAGGCTTTGAAGTAGTCGGCTTTGATCTGAAGAAAAAAGAGGCTTTAGAAAAAAAGGGCGCTGTACTTACAACTGACATCAAACAACTAAAGCAACTACTTGAAGCGCCAAGAATTGTTTTTTTATGGGTGCCGGCAGGACCAATCGTCGATAAAGTACTGGAGCAACTAACTACAGTTTTAGAAAAAGGAGACATAGTAGTTGACGGAGGCAATTCTTTCTTCAGAGACTCACAAGTAAGGTATAAGCGCCTTTCCGATCGAGATATTCATTTCATCGACTTAGGTACAAGCGGTGGTATCGAAGGAGCCCGCTATGGTGCGGCTTTTATGGCCGGTGGAGAAACAGTAGCAACTGAGAGAGTCGAGCCAATACTTAAAAAATTAGCTGTCGAAGGTGGTTATATTCATACCGGAGCTCCGGGAACAGGTCACTTCGTAAAACTCATTCATAACGCTATAGAGTTTGGTATGCTCCAGGCAATAGGCGAAGGCTTTGCCCTCCTAAAAAAATCCGAATTTGATTTAGATATAACGGCTATATTCGAGAACTGGACTCACGGGAGCGTCATTAGAAGCTGGCTTGTAGAGCTGATGGCAAAAGGATTGAAAGAACATAAAGGAAGCTTCGATGACATAAGTTCTTATGTTGAAGATACCGGCGAAGTTAACTGGGCGGTTGAAGAAGCGTTAAAAATGTAGGTGCCGATTCCCGTAATCAGCCAATCAATCATGGAGCTTTTTAAATCAAGAGATGAAGCTTTCGATTCAGCAAAAGCAATAGCCATCATGAGGCACGGTTTTGGCGGACATCCTTTCGGTAAATCTGAAGCTGTAGCCGAAGAAAGAAAAACCGGAAAAGTAAATTTAAAACAATAATTATTCTTGGGAGGATTATATTTGGCTCGCTGTATCATCTGTAACCTAAAAGTAGAAGAAGACAGCCGCTACAATAGTGTTTATAAAGGAAAGACCTACTACTTTCATACAAAAGAAGAAAAAGAAGAATTTGACAGAAATCCCCAAAAATATGCTTCCAAGTAATATTAATTTTTGCCGGCTATCAATTATTAAAATAATTAATGGGTAAATAATAAACATCATATCGAAAAAGGAGGTTGTATTTATGCCAAAATGTCCTATCTGTCAGGAAGAAGTTGAAGACGAAGAAAAACACAAGAAAGAAAAGCACGAGAAAGAATAGGCGTTAAAACTTCAACGAATTGCTTAATAAGAGCAAGCGTTTGTGATAAATTATTCTTACATTCCAAAGGGAGGTGAGAATAATGCCTAAGTGCCCTATTTGTAATATAGAAGTTGATAATCCAGAAGAACACATGAAAGAAGCACATTCCGACGAATAATAATCTCTTTGCCAAAAATCTATGACGCATAAATTCGATTATAACCTCTTGATAATAGGTAGCGGTTCAGCCGGTACAACTGCTGCAGTGAATGCTGTTAGCCTAAAAGCAGGTAAGGTAGCAATTGTTGAAAGGGGGCTTTTAGGTGGCACTTGTACTAACGTTGGCTGTGTTCCTTCCAAATCATATCTTCACGATGCCAAACTTATAAGAAATACAATTGAGGCAAGAAAAAATGCTCTCTTTAATGACACCTCAAGCCCCGACTTTAACCCGGTAAAGGAGCG
>JAUUWJ010000072.1 GCA_030589175.1 Actinomycetes bacterium | reverse complement strand
AAGTACGTTTCTACGGAAAAATTCACAAACGATTTTATTAATTCAATAAGAGACAAGCAAAAAATTTCTGGCTTTCAAAAAATGTATAGGAGCACCGACGTTTTACTCATCGACGACATTCAGTTCCTTGAAAAAAAAGAGGCAACCCAGGAGGAGTTTTTCCATACATTTAACACATTGCTTGAGGCTGGCAAGCAGGTTGTTATATCAAGCGATAGGCCGCCAAAAGATATTTCTACCCTCGAAGAAAGGCTGCGCTCTCGTTTTGTCTGGGGCCTAATAACAGACATTCAGCCCCCAGACCTTGAAACTAGAATCGCTATTCTTAAAAAAAGAGTGGCTACAGATGGCCTGAATATTGACAGCTCTGTACTTGACTATATAGCGTCTAGAATACAATCAAACATCCGGGAGCTTGAGGGCGCCCTTATTCGGGTTGTCGCGTTTTCAAGCCTAACCAACACCACGATCACCCTAGACCTTGCCAAATCTGTTTTAAAAGATATTTTTCCCGAAAACACTCGTCCTATAAGCGTTAAAAAAATTCAGACCGAGGTGTGCCGCTATTTTAACACCTCTAAGGTAGAGCTCACCGGCAACCGTCGCTCCCAAAACATCGTTTTTCCCAGACAAATCGCAATATACCTCACGCGAGAGCTAACCGACTTATCCCTTCCCAAGATAGGAGAACACTTCGGTGGACGAGACCACACTACTGTCATGCATGCGAACTCAAAAATCGAGAAGTTAATTAATGTTAAGAGAGATATATACAACGTGATCCAAGAGCTCACCAACAAAATTAAACAATCTTAACTTGTGTATATCTCTGTGGAGAACCGCTCTTTTTCTTTAATGTTTTTTCTTTTTTCAAAAAACTAACAACTTTCCACCTCTTTTTCACAACCTTTTCTTCACGCCCGCATCCCCCTTAACCTCCTCCTTGCTATCTTTTCAACAAATTAACAGAATATACTACTACTACTACTAATTTATAAATATAATAATAGCTATGGAAGTTTCTCTGGAAAACAGTTCATTATTGAAAATTATTCAAAATGCTCATAAAGCATTATCAAATAAAAGCACTCTCCCTGTGTTAAATGGAATATTTTTACAAACTGAAAAAGATAACATAAGTGCCTACTCAACTGATTTAGAAATAGCTATAAAAGACAAAACGAAAGCAAATGTAAAGAGCGAGGGGAAAGCGGTTGTTTTTGGGAGCCTTTTGCTCGACATAGTAAAAAACCTTGCAGAGGGAAAAACCACCATGTCTTTAAATAAAGATAAAAATAAACTTTTTATTAAATCAGGGAACGTAGAATTTAAACTGAACACGATTTCTTCCGAAGAATATCCCCCGTTTCCACAAATAAATAAGGGTAAAAAAATTAGCATAAAAGGAGAGAAGATCACGGAGTCTATTCGTCAAGCGCTCTCATCGGTGTCAAGAGATGAAACAAGACCGATTTTAACAGGGGTCCTCTTTGAACTAAAAGAAGGAGGGGTAAGGATTATTTCAACAGACAGCTACCGTCTCTCCTTAAAAGAAATTCAAAAAAAAGATAGCGGCGAAGAAATAAAGTCGTTTATAGTTCCCAGGCGAGGAGTTGAAGAGATACTAAAAATCGTTGAAAAAGAAGAAGTAGTGGACTTTTATTTTTCTGAAAAACAAGTCGCACTTAAAAATAAGATGCTGGTTTTTACAAGCCGCCTGATGGGAGGACAATATCCGAACACTGATCAACTTTTTCCAAAAGAAAGAAAGATAAGGATATCGATTGGCAGGGAAGAGCTTTTACGGGCAGTTAAAAGAATGTCTCTTGTTTCTCCAACGACGCCGGTTAAGCTGAAAATAAAGGACAGCGAAATGGTTATCGAGAACGAGAGCTCAGAGACGGGGAGTGCTCGCGAGACGCTAGATATTGAAAAAAGCGAAAAAGAGATTGATATTTGTTTTAACTCGAAATATTTAATCGATGGACTGGAAGCCATATCTGATCAACAAGTGCTCTTAGAGATGAACGACCCCTCTCAACCAGTTTTAATAAAAGGAAAGGCAGCCAAAGATTATACTTATTTAATCATGCCAGTAAGGCTAAGTTAAACGTAAAACAAGAGGTGAAAAAAGCTGAAAATAAAATCGTTATTGCTTAAGGATTACAGAAACCACAAGCAACTTAAACTTGAAGGGGTGGGGAGAATCAACTTTATTAAAGGCCCAAACGCTTCCGGTAAAAGCAACGCCATGGAAGCACTGATGAGGCTCAACTCTTTTAACGGGGACAGGGATAACATAATTAGATTTGGAAAAGACTGCGCTATAATAAAGGCAGAGGTTGAGAAGGGGAACAACCTCTTCGAATATCGCTTTGTGGCTCAAAAGGAAAATGAAGACGTTAGAATAGAGAGAAGATGTCCCCAGGGCCCCCTTCCCATAGTGAGTCTTGGGCTGGGCGAGGATAACTTTTTTAACGGGGGACCAAGTGCAAGAAGACGCTTTTTAGATAACGCCATCTCTCTCTTGAAAGAAAAACATAAAAAAAACACCATAGAATATCAAAAGATTGTTAAACAAAAAAACGATCTTTTGAAAAGGGGCAAGACAGAAGAAACGCTACTGTGGAGCTTTAATAAACAGTTGGTCGAGAGAGCGGCAAGCATAATTAAAGAGAGACTAAAATACTTAAGTGAAGTTGAGGAGGGTGTAGCATTGGTATACAAAAGACTCTCTGGTGGCAGGACCGAGGGCGTGTCGTTGAGATATGCTTCAAAGACAAACACAGACAATATTGCAGAAAGCTTGCTGTCACAACTTGAGGAAAGAAAAAGGCTGGAAGAAAAGACGGGATTTTGTGTGGTCGGCTCTCACAGAGACGACTTTACGCTAAACATTAATGAGATCGACGTAGCCACTCTTGGGTCCAGGGGCGAGAAAAAATCAGCTTGCCTTGCCTTAAAAATAGCGCAAGTAGAAGACCTCAGAAAGAAAAAAATAAAACCCCTTCTAATACTAGACGATGCTCTAAGCGAGCTCGATATTGAGCGAAGACAGCTTTTGTTAGGCGTGATTTGTGGGTGCGAGCAGGTCTTTATAACATCAACTGATGACTTAGGCTTGAGCATGAACGGAGAAATTAGAAAATATGAGCTCCCGCACTAACGTGAAAAAAACCAGAGACCTACTCCTCCTAAGAGAACTAATTGATCAAACCACCGACAGAATGGGGTTAAAAAAAGGGATCGAGAGAAACATGGCCGTAACTTGTTGGCCGAAGGTTGTAGGCAAAGAAATTGCGGCTAAAAGCAAGGCGGTAAAGATTATTAAAGACACTTTATACGTGAAGGCAGCTAGCCCTGCCTGGAGCCAGCAGCTGAGCCTAATGGCTGAGCAGCTTCGCGAAAAGCTCAATAAACATCTAGGCAAGGAGCTAATAAAAAACATACGTTTTCGCAGCTAGCAAGTAGGAGGAAAGGCGAAGAAAAGAATTATTGTTGTCAAAAAAAAGAAAATAAGTTCCGAAACAACGGCTGAAAAGTGTTATAATTTATTTGTGAAAGTATGCGGCTCCTTGGTGTTTTACAATCTATATAATTCACCAACAAACACCAAGGCAGGTGTTGCGTCTCGCTCACAAAACCCCGCAAGTATCTTTTATTTTTCTGGGAGGATTCTTTGGTGAAGAAAAAGACATATACGGCTAAAGACATAACCGTGCTCGAAGGCCTGGAGGCTGTACGCAAACGCCCCAGCATGTACATTGGCTCAACATCAAGCAAGGGACTCCACCACCTAGTTCATGAAGTAGTAGATAACAGCATAGACGAAGCCCTCGCTGGGCAGGCTACCGAAATAAACGTGTTCATTAACAAAGACAACAGTGTAACCGTAACAGATGATGGCCGCGGAATCCCCGTAGGAAAGCATGAGAAGTTTAAGAAAAGTGCTCTAGAGATTGTGCTGACGAAGCTTCATGCCGGAGGTAAGTTCGGTGGCAGGAGCTACAAGGTGTCTGGGGGCTTGCACGGAGTGGGCCTCTCAGTCGTAAACGCTTTGTCTAAAAAACTGAGGGCAGAAGTCCACAGGGATGGCAAAATACACACCCAGGAATACGAGAAAGGAAAGCCCACGACACCGGTAGAAGCTAATAAAAAAACCGATAAGACCGGCACGACAATCACCTTTACGCCGGACGAAGAAATATTTCCGGATACAACATTTAAGGTCGAGCTTATTACCCACCGCCTTAAGGAACTTGCCTACTTAAACAAGGAACTTAAAATTGAACTTACCGATAAAAGGGTCGATCCGGCCGAGAAAAAGGCTTATTGTTTCCCGGGCGGAATAATCGATTTTGTAAAGCAAATAAATAACGGCAAAGACATATTAAATAAAAAGATTATTTATTTTAATGACAAAAAGAAAGAAACAGAAATTGAGGTAGCAATGCAGTGGAGCTCGGGCTATACAGAGTCCACATTTGCTTTTGCTAACAACATAAATACTCATGAAGGCGGAACTCACTTAGTTGGCTTTAAAAGTGCCCTAACACGCGTGGTAAACGACTATGCCAAAAATAAAGGTATCCTTAAGGCCAGTGAAGCAAACTTATCGGGCGAGGACATACGCGAAGGCTTGACAGCGATTCTTAACATTAAATTATTAGATCCCCAGTTCGAAGGTCAGACAAAAACAAAACTGGGAAATCAGGAAATCAGGCCGCTAGTCGATGCCGTCGTAAGTGAGCAATTAAGAATATTTTTGGAAGAAAATCCTGACGGAGCGCGAAAGATTGTAAGTAAATCCTTGCAGGCCGCCAGGGCCAGAATGGCTGCGCGTAAGGCCAGAGAGCTTACCAGGCGAAAATCGTTGTTGGAGAGCACATCGCTTCCCGGAAAGCTTGCTGACTGCACCACAAAAGATCCCAGCCAGTCAGAAATTTATATTGTTGAGGGCGACTCGGCCGGAGGAAGCGCTAAGCAGGCTCGTGATAGGAACTTTCAAGCAATCCTGCCGCTAAGAGGAAAAATACTTAATGTGGAAAAAGCCCGCCTTAATAAAATTTTGTCAAACAACGAGATCATGGCGATGATTACGGCGTTGGGAGCGGGAATAGATCAGGATTTTGATATCGAGAAT
>JAUUWJ010000106.1 GCA_030589175.1 Actinomycetes bacterium | reverse complement strand
TTCTTGGATATAAGAACTTATGGCTACTCTTGCAAGCGGTTATCTTTTCAGAGGGGCAGCACGGCAGCTGCTTACGTTTGTGCCTGGTCCTGGGTGGACAGTAAAAACGGGCGTAGCTTATGTTGGGACTTTAAGCTTGGGGCATATCGCCAAAAATTATTTTGAGAGAGAGGCAGCGATAATTGCAGATAAAACCTGAAACAGAAAGTTTTTTAAAAGACATAAGAAAGCCTCTGACTTATGTTGGTGCTGAAGAAAATAGCTATAGAAAAGAAAAAACAAAGATCAATTTTTGTTTAATTTACCCCGATCTCTATGAGCTAGGGATAGAAAGTCTCGGAATCACAATTCTCTACTCGATACTAAATCAAAACAAAGATGTGTTTTGCCAAAGAGCATATATGCCTGATTTAGATATGCTCGCAAAATTGAAACAAAAAAAGAAAACATTGTTTAGCCTTGAAGAGAATAGAGAACTCAAAGACTTCGATATTCTGGGTTTTTCTCTGCCTCATGAGCTATGCTACACAAATATTTTGAAGATGTTAGAGCTATCTCAAATACCGCTAAGATCAAGCGAAAGAGACGATGATCACCCGTTAGTAATTGCAGGCGGGTGCGGTTCCCAAAACCCCTTGCCGCTTTCACCGTTTATAGATGTTTTTGTCATTGGGGAAGCGGAAGAAGTTATTCTGGAAATTGTACAAACAATTAAGAAACTTGAAAAAGAAAATAATAAAGAAAAGATTAAGGCTATAGCTGAGCTTGAGGGTGTTTGGGTGCCAAAAATATCGAAGAATGTAAATAGAAGAATTATTAATGATTTAAATAAAGTAAAGTACAAGCCGTTGGTTCCCATAACCAAAACTGAAAACAGGATGGTTGTTGAGCTAATGAGAGGCTGTGTAGAGGGATGCAGGTTTTGTCAGGCTGGTTTTATTTATCGTCCCCTAAGGGAAAAAGAAGCAAGTATTTGCTATAAAGATTCGATTGAAAATATTAAAGCACACGGGTTTAGCCAACTGTCATTGTTGTCATTAAGCACTAGTGATTATTCGCAGGTAAAATCGCTAACTGCAAAGCTAGCCCAAAATCTATCTCAAGACAAAATTTCGATATCTCTGCCGTCTCTAAGAATAAATGATTTTGCTACAGATATTCTTGAAGGAATGGCTTATGTAAAGAAAACGGGACTTACATTTGCTATAGAAGCCGGAAGTGAGCGTTTAAGAAAGGTGATTAATAAGAACTTATCAGAGAAATCGATTTTAGAAGTTCTCGGTTCTGTTTTTTCAAAAGGGTGGCACAAATTAAAACTGTACTTTATGGTAGGATTGCCTACTGAAAAACAAGAAGATTTAGAAGAGCTTGTTTCTTTACTGCATAAGATTGTAAGAACGGCAAAGGATAACTTACCTGCTTCTTTGAAGAAAAGATTAAATATTACTGTTAACGTATCCAACTTTGTCCCAAAAGCGCACACGCCTTTTCAGTGGGTAAAACAAGATAGTATAGAGGAGATGGAAGAAAAGCATAGTTTTTTGATGAGGAATATTAGAGGTCCTTATTTTAAACTACGCTGGCATGATTCTAAACAAAGTGCTATTGAAGGCTTTATCGCCAGAGGTGATGAAAAAGTCGCAGATGCTCTCGAACGAGCTTACGAGTTGGGAGCTATCTTCGATAATTTTAGTGACAGATTTGACTTCAATATTTGGGATAAAGCTATTAAGGAAACCAAGTTGAGCTTAAGCGAATACGGCAAAAAACGCTCGGAAGAAAAAAAGCTAGCTTGGGATTTCATCGATACAGGTGTTGATAAAAACTTTTTGAAAGAAGAGTATATAAAGAGCTTGAAAGCCGAACAAACGCCATCTTGCCGGAAAAACACTTGTCCGAAGTGCGGTCTTTGCGATAGAGAAGTTAAGAACACTTTTTCAAATAAATTTGATGTAAAAGTAGATAAACTAGAACAAAAGGATTTTGATGAGAAGTTTAAATACAGGCTGATACTAAATAAAGATGGTGTCAATAGATATTTGTCTCAATTAGAATGGGCTTCGCTTATAGAGCGTAAATTAAGAAAAACAGGGCTAAGGTTGGGATTCAGAGGAAAATTCAATCCTCGGCCAAGATTAAGTTTCTCGCCGGCGTTGCCTGTAGGTTTTTCTTCCGGGCAAGAGTTTGTTGATTTTGTGATAGTAGGCAAACATAAAAAGACAGACTTGGTTGGAAAATTAATAGAATCATTTAAAGGTGGTACAGAGTTTGTTGAGCTATTGGAATCGGAATCAAGCAGTTCAGAAATAAAGAAAGCAACTTATGAAGTTAAATTAGAACCAGGAAATTCACCTATCAATATTTTTAAAGATATTGAAAAATTTATCAGTGAAAATAATCACAAAAAAATTGATATACCAAAAAAGGATAGGTTCTTAAGCATTAGCTTAGATGATTGTATACTTAAGAATAATAAAAGTAATGGGAGAGAGTGCATTAAGATTGTTTGTCCGTTAAATGTGAGGCCGGATGTGCTAATTGAAGTCTTAGCAACAAAGGTTGGGCGCAAAGCAAAGATAAAAGAAGTTAAAAGAGTGGGTTTGCATTAAGTATCTGATACGGATTGAGGAGGAGTAGATGGTGAACAGCAAAGAGATGCTCATAAGTGTAGATAGGCACGAGAGCCGTGTAGCAATATTAGAAGATTCAAAACTGATGGAAATATACGTCCAGCCAAAAAGTAGAAAATCGCTTGTTGGCAATATTTATCTCGGATCAGTTCAGGACATCCTGCCCGGAATAGAAGCGGCTTTTGTGGATATTGGCTTAGAAAAAAACGGTTTTTTGTACAGAGACGAAGCGGCAACTATAGAAGAAGATGCGCCTATACCTAAGATTGAATATCTATTAAAGCCTAAGCAGGATATTTTAGTTCAAGTCTTAAAGGAGCCAATTGGCAAAAAAGGAGCGAGGGTTACGACTCATCTGGCTATTCCCGGCCGTTACGTAGTTATTTTGCCATATGATAAAGATACATTGGGTGTATCAAGACGTCTGGCGGATGATGAAAGGGAGCGTCTTAAAAAAGCAGTAGAAAAGATTAGACACAGAAATATTGGTTTGATCGTAAGAACAGCTGCCGAGGGCAAAAAGGTTTCTGAATTAGAAAAAGATCTAAATCAGCTGAGAAAAGTGTGGAATAACTTAAGCAGGAAAATCAAAAAAACCAAGCCGGTCAGCTTGATTTACGAAGAGCCTTCTTTGGAATTAAAGGTAGTAAGAGATTTTTTTGACGGCGACTTTTCGAAGCTGATAGTGGATAACAAGCAAAAGTATAATCAAATTGTTCGTTTTTTAAAACGCCGCTCTCCAAAGCTAGCAGGCAAAGTATCTTACTATGATAAATCTTATCCGCTGTTTGACAAGTACGATATCAGTAAGGAAGTAAAGAGAGCCTTAAAAAGAAGAGTCTGGCTGAAATCAGGAGGCTACATTGCAATTGATCACACAGAGGCTCTTACGGCAATAGATGTGAATACGGGAAAATTTATTGGCAAGAAAAGCCTAAGGCGTACTGTGCTGAAAACGAACATGGAAGCGGCCAAAGAGATTATAAGACAGATAAGGCTTAGAGATATTGGCGGGATTATCGTTATTGATTTTATAGATATGCCAGACCCCAAAGATAGAGATAAAGTTTTTAAGTTATTCAATCAAGAGCTAGCGGCTGATAGAACTAAGAGCAGGGTTATTGATATTTCAAAAATAGGGCTAGTCGAGATGACGCGTAAAAGTACATCTGAGAGCTTGGTCAAGGCAATGGGCAAAAATTGCCCCACATGTAGGGGCGGGGGTTCTATATTATCAGATAAGACGCTAGCTATTGCAGCTGAGCGTGAGATGAGGCGAGAAGCTAAAACTAGGCCGAGCAAAGCTTTTCTTTTTAAGGTTCACCCTATGATTGTTGAAAACTTTCGCGATGTAATGAGTAAAGCTCTAAGAGAAGACACCGGTAAAACTATTTTTATGGCCAGTGATCCGAAAGTAGAGACGCAAACACCTGTATTGGTTGCAGAAGGCTC
>JAUUWJ010000244.1 GCA_030589175.1 Actinomycetes bacterium | reverse complement strand
CATTAAGAGCGGACGCTAGACATTAGATTCTTGATTTTAGAAACTAGTCCTGCCCTCCTTTCTTTAAGCTAGGTTTCTTATATAACACGATATCGTGCCGGAAGCTTTTTTTGATCGCTTCAATTTTCTCTTCCATTTTATTTTGCATTGCTTCCATCTCTTTATTGGCTCTGGATATTTCATCCTCGGCTTCTTCTTTAATCTTTTCGTAGTTGCTTTCTTGTTCGAACAAATCGCTTTTCATTTCCAGAATTAATTTTACACCGGCCAAATTTAATCCCATTTCTTGAGTCATTTTCTGTATTTCTTTAAGAAGCTCGATGTCGTTTTCCGAATAGAGCCTGGTATCCTTTGCTGTTCTTTGCGGAACTACCAATTCCTCCCGCTCATAAAGCCTTAAAGTTTGCGGGTGTATTCCAACTAGTTTGGCGGCAACACCTATCATATATACTGGTCTGTTTTTATCTATAGCCATAATCAATCGTTTCCTTATAAAATATTATTTCTTTGTTTTTTTGTGTAAATCATGGCGAAGATTATCGTTAAATTCACCAAGTTCTTGTAAAAGCGTCTTTTGCCGACGGTTAAGTTTTTTGGGCGGCGTTATTTTTACTTTCACCAACAAATCACCGTTGGACGATGAATGAAGCTTAGGCGCACCTTTGCCTCTAAGTCTGAAAATCTTGCCGCTCGTTGTTCCTGCCGGTACTTTTAAATTAACAACGCCGTTTGTGGTAAGAACTTCTAATTTGGCTCCCAGGGCTGCTTCGGAAAAGCTTATAGGCAGGTCCAGCAATATATTAGATCCATTGCGAATAAAAACAGGGTGGGGGATTACCTCAGTCGTTATATAGAGATCTCCCGGTGGCCCTCCTTTTATTCCTGGCTCTCCGTGGCCCCTGAATTTTATTGTTTGGCTATCTTCTACCCCCGCGGGGATTTTGACTCTTATTTTCTTATCATGTCCTACAATTCCTGAGCCACTACATTGAGAGCATGGCGTTTCAATGACTTTGCCGCTGCCCATACAAGAAGGGCATGTTCTGCTTAAGCTAAAAATGCCCTGGCTTTGAGCTATTACACCGCGCCCACCACAATGCTTACAGGTTGTTGGTCCCGTGCCGGGTTTGGCACCACTTCCGCTACAAGTAGGGCAAGTGTCTTTTACCCGAGCTTTAATTTCCGTTTCCCTACCTTTTAAGGCACTATCAAAGGAAAGTTTTACTTTATAGTGAAGATCGTTTCCTCGGTATGAATCCTGTCTCTTTCCTTTTGATCCAAATCCAAACAAATCGAAAATATCGGAAAAACTTTCAAAGCCCCCGCCCTCGGTTCCAAACGGCCATTCGAAATCGGCTCCTGGTCTGAAACCGCCGCTGGAAAAATATTGACGGCCCATATCATACTGCTTGCGTTTTTCCGGATTGTGAAGGACTTCGTAAGCCTCTGATATTTTTTTAAACTTGGTCTCCGATTCCTTATCGCCTTTGTTAGCATCAGGATGATATTTACGGGCAAGTTTATGAAACGCCTTTTTTATCTCAGCATCTGAGGCGTTTTGGTCGATCCCTAATATTTTGTAAAAATCTTTAAACTCTCTTCCGTTCATAATAAATTCCGTTAATCGTTATTCAAATTTGGTTGATCGAAAAATAACAATGACCAACGTAAAATAACTACGATTTATCCCTTTTACAGATTGCTACTTTTGCCGGTCTTACTACTTTTCCGTTGAGCGTATAGCCTTTTTGGATAACTTGAATTACACAATTTTCATCATGTTTATCGCTGTCCTGCGTAAATACGGCTTCGTGTTGTTCTGGATTAAAAGGTTTGCCAAGAGG
>JAUUWJ010000115.1 GCA_030589175.1 Actinomycetes bacterium | reverse complement strand
ATTGAAATAATCATTGAATTCTATTTACAGTCTATAGGATATCCATTAAAACATAATTACACACTGACCAAGGCGAGATAATGAAAAGCACAACACAAGCCAAATTGCACGTAATCAATGACCTTTCAAAAGTCTTTAATGATAATCTTTATATTAAAGGTTTTAATGCAGTCAGAAACAACATCGACAAATTAGAATTAGTTGGCTTTCAAACCTTGTGCCGAATACTTTATAGAAAATGCGCCGTTGAAAAACAAGAGCTTCAAATCTCAGACTTAGAGATCTGGGGAAGCAACTTTTTTGATTGAATCTTAAAAAGTACGTCTAAATTTTTAATTGAATTTTAGGCGTGCTTTTTACTTGCTCTTAAAGCGTAGTCATGAGACAACATAATTACACCAAGCGGCAACGCACAACAAAGGATGAAACGATGACAACTTCAAAAGAAATTAAAAAAGGATTGCTCTTAGACTCACTCGGTAACGCATGGGCTGTCATTAAGACAGATAAAAAATCAATAACGGTCTGTGATTGCGTAAGTTCAGACGGCGTGCAATTCATCAATCAAAGAACTCGAAAAGTTACGCATAATCAAAAGAAGGTTGCTAAATTTGAAGCTCAAGACCAAGAAGGTTTAACTTGTAAAAAAGTTTATTCTTACGGCAATACTGAAATTTATACAGTACGTTAATCCCTCAGCCCGTGACGCTCACTAAGGTGGGCGTCATTACTGATTGATTAACCCAAACCGCTAAAGGATTCTAAAATGAAAACCAATCAAATTAAAGTCAGTCAATTAAAAGCAATCAATAAAATGCGTGGCCGAAACGGTTTGCGCTCACTCCCTAAAGGCTCCGTTGTCGAGATTTATCAAACGCGGGCAGTAGTTCGCAACAAGTATAGCAATCGTTTGTAGCTAAAAGTTGTGGCAATGCCAGCTGGTCATGAACTTAAAGTGATGCGAAATACCCACAAACAAGAAATTCTATGGGATAGCGGCAAGGTTTATATGCGCAAGTTGGGCGGTAACAATACTATTTACAACGAAGCTTTAAATGAAGCCAACAAAGTGGTTAACGATTATTCAGTTTTGAGAGAAGAGAAACCGGAAGAACTCAATATTATGCCAATTCCAGCATTAACCCGCATCAAAGAATATCACGCACCTTACGTTAAAGAGGTTGAAAAAAATGAATAATTGCATTTATTGTCACAGGTCGGGACAAGAGGATAGTCCTTATTGGATTGAAACGGAAAAAGGAAGCGCTCATTTAGAATGCATTGAAAACGTTGAACGTAAAGAAAGCAATGCCCATCAAATGAGCTTAAACATTCTTAATAAAATAAGGCGCGATATGCGCTTAAAAAATTACAATCTAAATAAAGCACAGGTGAAAAAAATGAGCGACTTTTTAAAAGCACTTGAAAGCCAAATCGAACAACACAGTGAATCAATTGAAAGCGTTTCAGGGGGTAAAGTTGGGGGTATTGTGATAATTAACGCTAAAACTAAAAACGGCTCTAAATGGCGCTTAAAAAGTGCATATGGCGACACGTTCATAACTAAAGACGAAATTTTGATTTTGTCTTAACTAGGAGAAAGTAAAATGGCAACTACGCAAACACTAGCCCAAAAATGGATTGATGATGTTGGAAACGATTATCAAATAGGAACAATCTTTTTAGAGTTGTTTGACAACACTCTAAATCAAAATGTAACGCTTTTTACTTATCCCGACGGGAGCAAAGAGTTAGGAATTGAATTTGAAGACGGCTCAATTCTTATATACAAGAATAGAAAATACGAAGTGCGATAATTTAACCATTCCCCACATTATCGAATGAATTAGGCGGCTTCACAGTCGCCTTTTTTGTGTCTTGTTGTATATATTCATTTATTATATGTTTTTTATACAGTTATATTATATGGTTATCCTGAAAACCTAACTGCAAAAGCTCAATGATTACAGTAATATGAATGTATTGAATGCATATAAGGGGAACCACCAGAAAGGTATAGAGGGGGCCTCTATACTCCCGTTAAACTCCCCTATACAAATACTAGTATTATTATTATATATATTATTATTATTATTAATTAAGTAATTACAATTACTTAGCTATTAGAAAAAAGCTTCTATCTTGATAATGGTAAAAAGTTAAAAGTTTATTGATTTAGAGCTTGACGCCGAAAGGCCATTATGCAATTATACCTTTAAACTAAAAATGAGGAGTTTTGACCAATGGAAGAAGAAAATAAATTTGAATATGTTGAGCGTTCACAGGCTGGCAACTTTTACCGAAAGCATGTTGACATAATGGCCCCTGTAAGCTCTCAGCCGGTCGATAGGTCGTTTGCTGTGCCTAAAGAGGGGCTGAGCTTCAGTTTGCTAAAAGAGCTTGCTGATAGCCTCAGTGTGGGCAAGAGGCGGATTGTAGTTATTGAGCACGAAGCCGCGTATGAGATTCAACGAATACCAGATAACTATAATTTAAGGCTTTTTTATCGCTATTTGAACGAAAATTCAATGAAACCATTTGGCGCTAATTCAGACACAATGGAGAATATAAAAAGAATAGCGTTTGATTATTTGAAATCCGACGTTGACAAGAATTTGAATTACGATAAAAATTTGTCTCTTCTCATGCAACAAAATAACGTTATTTCATATGCCTACCTTCAAAGACGAATCGCTTCCTTAGCAGCGTTTAGAAGGGCTCCCGAAGGCTCGTCTATGCATTTGAAAAATATCTTAGGCGAATTGGAAAAAACAGGCTTTATTGTTAAATTGACTAAAGCGACAACCGACCGGAGTTATGGAACAAGCGCAAAACTCTATCAAATTATGGAAACTGAATCTTAAAAAGTACTTATTGAATTTTTAAACGCTCTTTTAATGCTCTTTGGGCTTGCATCGTTCTGTGAGTGTGTTAAAACATAATTACACCAAACGAAGGACAATGACAAAATGAAATTCCCAAATCTAACAAGTGGCTCTGAGCATGAACACCAAAGAGCCTTGTTTGCTTGGGTGGCTGTAGCGCGTCGCTATGGCTTCGTGACTGCTCACAGATGGGCAGAACAGGGCAATGCTGTTCTAAAAGCTGCTAAGCCCCTCCCAGAGCCCATGAAGGCCCTTTCTTGGTTTCATGCTATCCCAAACGGGGGCTCACGGGGCGACGATAAGAAAAGCCGGGCTATCCGGGGTGGACAGCTCAAAGCTGAGGGCGTAAGGGCCGGGGTAGCTGACACGTTCTTACCTTGGCCCGCTGGAAGCTGGCACGGTCTCTACATTGAAATGAAAAAGCCATCTTTAAGACCAAAGAAAAAAACGTCTAAAGGTGGATTATCAGACGAACAAATAAAATTTAAAGAATACATTTTAAGTATTGACTATGGTTTTATAGTTTGCTATGACTGGTTGCAAGCTGCATTAACGATTGAATCTTATGTTAAACAGGGAGAATGAGACATGAATGCATCAATAGAATTAAAACAACGTGAAAGCTGTTTTATGTGCGTTGCTAGTGGAGGGAAAGCTTGCCTATTTGGTTTTAAAGTGATAGCTGTAATTAGTGGCAAAAATTTGCCGCAAGAACCTTGCCCTAAGCCTATGACGGTTGAAGAGTTTGGGCTTTTATCCAAAACCCTAACCATATATAGAAAAAGGGACTTAATTAAATGCTAACACCGCAAGTTATAGAAAGAAAACGATTTTTTGAAGTTTGGCTAACGACTCAATTTAAAGAGGTTGGATTAAATTTAGATTTTAATAATAATAAGGGTTATTTGGATGTATTTGTCAATGCACTTTGGATTGGCTTCAATGCTGGGATTGAAATTAACAAGAGG
>JAUUWJ010000245.1 GCA_030589175.1 Actinomycetes bacterium | reverse complement strand
AAAAATCAAGAAATGAGTTCAAAAGTTCTCAGCCAGGCAAAAGTCTCCATAGAAGAAGCCGAGGCGGTGATTTTTATAGCCGATGGAAAAGAAGGCTTAAATCCCTGCGATGAAGAAATTGCCTTGCTTTTAAGGAAGAGCTCTAAAAAAACTTACTTTGCCGTTAATAAGATCGACATCGAAGCGAAAAAAGCGCAAATAGCTGAATTTTATGAGCTTGGTTTTGATAAGGTCTATGCAATGAGTGCGGTTCACGGCCTGGGCGTAAGTGAGCTCATAGACGATGTTGTAGAGACACTGCCTAAGGTTAAGCCTCAAATAGATGAAAGGTTTGCCGTAGCAATAGTCGGCCGGCCCAATGTTGGTAAGTCATCTTTACTAAATAAATTGCTAGGCCAGGAGCGAGCTATCGTTAGCGAAGTGCCGGGTACAACTCGGGACATAATCGATAGCATTGTAGCTTATAAAGGCAGGGAATGGCGTTTCATCGATACGGCCGGTATCAAAAAGAAAAGGGTAAAGGATATAGAGTATTACGGATTAGTAAGGACGCTTGAGGCTTTAGACAGAGCCGATGTTGCTTTAATTATGATTGACGCGGCAGAGTCGGTGAGTGCTCAAGACCAGAGAATAGCCGATTATGCAGTAAGCCGCGGGTGCGCGGTGATTATTTTGTTGAATAAATGGGACTTAATCGATGAAGAAAAAGAGAAGCGACTACGAAAGGATATTGAGCGAAAACTGGGTTTTGTAAGCTTTGCTCCCATTCTCGATATATCAGTAAAAACGGGTAGCAAGATTTCAAAAATCTTCGGACAACTCGAAGTTGTTGAAGACGGCTACACAAGGCAAATAAAGACTTCCACGCTCAACAGATTTATTCGCGAATTAGATATTGGCCGTTTTCCATCTAAATATAAGATTCGCATAGGGTACGCCAATCAACTGGCTGCAAAACCGCCAAAGTTTTTGTTTTTTATCAATCCTGCAAAAGCGGCCTCTTCTACCTTAAAGCGCTTCCTGGAAGGCCAGCTAAGGGACAGTTTTGGTTTTATCGGTACTCCTGTTAAGATTTTGTTTAAAGGAAAGAAAAAAGCGGACACCGGACGCTAGATATTGATACTGGAGCAAGATGAGCGGAGCATTTTTTGTTTTACTGGTTGCGTATATCATGGGCTCTTTTCCGATGGGCTTGTGGGTGGGCCAGGTTTTTTTTAAAAAAGATATCAGAGTGGAAGGCAGCAGTAATATTGGTGCTACTAATGCTTACCGGATTCTAGGTCCCTCAGCCGGCGTTGTGGTTTTTTTAGGAGACTTTCTTAAAGGGGCTGCTCCGGTGATAATCATGAAATCAATTAACCTTGAGCCTAATCTTATTAATTGGCTGGCGGTTGGGGCAGGGATGTTTGCAATGTTAGGCCACACTTTTTCCATCTTTTTAAAATTTAAGGGAGGTAAAGGAGTTACCACCGCTTTGGGAGCTATCATAGTTTTGGCTCCTAAAGTAAGTGCCCTTATTTTGTTGATATGGCTGGTGGTGCTCGCAATTTCTCGCTACATTTCTCTTTCCTCGATTACTGCCGCTTTGGCCCTTCCGGTTTTTACTATTTTCTGGCAAGGGCAAAATACTCCCTTTATGATTTTTAGTTTTCTGATAGCCATCGTAATAATCTACAAACATAGGTCTAACATCGGGCGCTTGTTTGAAGGTGTTGAGCCTAGAGTAGGAAGCTAAGCGCTGCTTTTTATAAAGCCGGATACGTTATAGAATAAACCTTATTTAGTTAAGATTTATACTAGGGGATTTTATGAAAGTAAGTGTAATAGGAGCCGGAAGCTGG
>JAUUWJ010000271.1 GCA_030589175.1 Actinomycetes bacterium | reverse complement strand
CCACTACCGCTTTCTCCGGATTTCTCCCGGTTGCAAACGCATTTAGCGCAGAATCATCGATAATATAGGCTTTTGGTTTTGGCAAACCGGCGGCTATAGCCAGACCTTCTATAGTGTTATCAAGGTAAGCATATTCGTTGTGCTTTAGCGGCCTTGCCCTACTGACCTTAAGGATAATCTTGTCTGAATAATAATAACTGCCCCAGCTTATTAATATCGCAAAACTGGCTGCAATAGCTATTCCTACCGGGCCTATTGCATACAAGCGGCTGAATACATAGCCTACTGTAATAATAAAAGCTATAAATATAACTATTAAAACAACCGTTTTTCTTTTGTTGGAAGCAATTTGATCATACATAACAAAAACAAATCCTAAATCCTAATATCTAAATCCTAAATAAATTTAATTTCAAAATAATTAACGTCAAAACTTCTAACTCATTACTCTACTTTATCTTAATATTTTGAATTTTGTGCTTTGACATTGTTTAGGATTTCGAATTTCGTGCTTAGAATTTGCAAGTCGTTCTAAAACTTGACTTGTACTGGTTCTTTCTCACCCTCTTCTATCTCAAAATACGGCATAACTTTAAAGGAAAACATTTGGGCAACGAGATTGGTTGGAAAAGTCTCCATTGCATTGTCATAAGCGTATGCCGCTTCATTATAAAACTGACGAGCATAAGCAATCTTTGATTCAATCCCGCTTAATTCTTCCTGCAATAATTTGAAGTTTTCGTTGGCTTTAAGTTGAGGATAGTTCTCTGCAACGGCAAATATGCTCTTTAAAGCAGAAGTTAACATATTTTCTGCTTTTCCCTGATCCTTTGCTCCTTGAGTATTCATGGCATTTGCGCGCGCCTTTGTTACCTTCATAAAAACATCTTTTTCATGTGCCGCATAGCCTTTTACCGTCTCAACCAGATTTGGTACAAGATCATATCTTTTCTTGAGCTGAACATCGACTTGCGACCAAGCCGCTTCCGTCCTATTTCTTCTTACTACGAGTCTGTTATACATTCCCACTAAAAATAAAGCTGAAAGTACAACAATGCCTGCTAAGATTAAAATTACAATCATATTTCCTCCTTTTGGAAAAATTAATACTACGACTACTTATTATAATGGTCAAGTGAATAAATGATAAGTTCGTTGTTCGATAGAGAACCGTGTGTCGTGAGTCGTGTATCGTTTGTCGGGTAGTATGTATGCAAGTTATGGTAATATTCAACCGTTTGATCAAATCGTTACAAAAAACACATCCGACAACCGACTCACTACAACCCACAACCGGTTCTTCTAGCCTCTGGCTTATAGGCCGACAGCCTGGAAAAATATTTCTTTAGAACCGGGTTCTGCAAAATCCAGAAAAACGGGTTGCTGCCACGTCCCGACTTCCAATCTACCGTCTTTGATAGGAAAATTCATTGAGCTTCCGAGTAAAGCCGCCGCGATATCACCTTTTTTGTCTTCCTCTACCGTTTTTACAGTCTCGGCTATAAAGTCGGCGGTGTCACTTAGTAATGCTGCTTCAAACTCAGTTGTGCTTATAG
>JAUUWJ010000046.1 GCA_030589175.1 Actinomycetes bacterium | reverse complement strand
CTCCTCTTTGCCGTTGATCTTAACTTCTATCAAAAAACCTCCTGTAATTGTGCAGTAACAGTCCCCTTATTCGGATAAGGGAGACAGTCACGTTCTTCTTCTTACCATAATGGGCCACTGTATCCTTCGCTTATTTCTTCCGGCGGCTTCGACCAGATTTCTTGGCTCAAATACTTCCAGCCGTTGTCCGGAAAAACCGTGACTATTGTTCCTTTATTTATTCTTTCCGCTAGTTTAACAGCTTCGAGAGCAGCCGCGCCGGAAGAAATACCGGCAAAAATACCTTCTACCTCTAGCAATTTCCTAGTTGCTTGAAATGCTTCAATATCTTTAACAATGATATTTTCATCAATTAGCGTTAAGTCTAAGATGGATGGCACAAATCCTTCGCTCATATTTCTAAGGCCGGCTAATCCTCCCTGAGGATACGGTTGAATGGCAATAAGCTTACACTTTGGGTTTTGCTCTTTTAGCTTTCTACCCACACCCATCAAGGTTCCGCCTGTACCCAAACCAGCCACCAAGTAGTCGACTTTTCCCGCTTCTCTGATTATTTCTTCAGCCGTAGTTTCATAATGAGCGGCTATGTTTGCCGGGTTGCTATATTGGTCGAGTCGAAAATATTTTTTATCTTTGCCCATCTTGTCAGCTACTTCGATAGCACCATTAGTTCCCTTGCTACCTTCTGAATATATAATCTGGCCTCCGTAGGCTTTGATAAGTTGTGAGCGCTCAGCAGTGACATTATCAGGCATGACGACTTTTAACTTATATCCTTTAAGAAGGCATAAAAAAGCCAATGAAATGCCGGTATTACCGCTGGTTGCCTCCAATACGGTTTTACTCTCTTTTAGTTCACCTGATTTTTCAGCTTGCTCGAGCATATAAAGAGCAATCCTATCCTTTAAGCTGCCGGTAGGATTGTGTCCTTCAAGTTTGGCAAGAATCTTTACATTAGGATTAGGGTTAATTCTCTTTAACTCCACTAAGGGTGTATTGCCTATAAATTCGCTGATTGTTTTGGGTGCAGTTTCGGTTTTCATAATAGATCTAAACTTGTTGAGCTTTAGCTTTTCTTTGATTTTGATACTTTTCCAGAAGTTTAGCCAGGGTAATTGAGTCAAGCGCCTCTAAAAGAGAGCTTTGCACTCCTTTCCAAACGTCTCTTACTGCGCACAAGTCAACTTGTTCACATTTTTGGTTTCTTAAATCTTCGCTTAAACACTCGATAACTTGCATCGGGCCTTCGATAGCTTGAATAATATCAGCAAGTGTTATTTGCTCTGCACTTCTTGCTAAACGGTAGCCACCTTGGGAACCCCGTGTACTCTCAATTAAACCGTCTTTTTTCAAAGCAGCCATGACTTGCTCGAGAAATCTTTCAGGAATGGCTTGCCTGGTCGCAATTTCTTTTACTTGGGCCGGCCTATCTTTATCAAGAAGGGCAATCTCGATGATTGCTCTTACTGCATATTCGGTTTTAGCTGTAAATCGCATTAAGTCTCCCTAATAATAATATCTATTTTTATATCCTACCTCTAAGGTAGGGTTTTTGTCAATACGGTTGTTTTTATATATGAATTAAAGTGTTGTTTCAGTTTAAGGCTACAAAATACTTGATTTGATAGAGAAGTGCCGCTAATATAGCTATTAAGGAGCAAATTGATGGCCAGTATTAAGGTACACTTAACTTTTCCGGAAAAATTGATAAAAGACCCAGTAATTTACAACTTGGGAAAGCAGTACAATGTTGTCACAAACATTAGGCGAGCTAATGTTGATCAGAAAGTAGGATGGGTTGACTTAGAACTAACCGGAACCGAAGAAGATATGAAAGAAGGCATTAAATATCTGGAGTCACTTGAAGTCGAAGTAGACTTAATTGAAGGCGATATCGTCGAATCTTAAATTTAGCTCGAATTAGTCAAGAGCAACTGATTTACTCTTTCTAAGGATCAAATATCCTGTTATCCCAGCTAAAAGAGATGCTAATAGAATCCCTATTTTAGCCATCGGCAATAATCCATTGTCGCCGAAAGCTAGGCTTGCGATAAATAGTGACATTGTAAAGCCGATTCCGGCAAGAAAACCAACTCCGATAATATGTTGCCACGTAATGTTGCTTGGTTTGTCTGCTAAACCACTTTTGATTGCGATCCAGGTAAATGTCACAATACCGATAGGTTTTCCAAATACTAATCCGGCGATCATGCCTAAAGTTATTAAAGTAAAATCGGATGATAATTGACCTATATTGAGCACTACTCCGGCATTGGCCAAAGCGAAAAGTGGCATTATTACAAAAGCGATCCAGGGAAGTAATGTATGTTCCATGCGCTGTAATGGTGTTTCAGCTTGCCGACATACAACTTTTTGCTCATGAACGGCAACTTGCTGAGCATTATTAATCAAGATATTTTTTCCACGTTTAATGGCACTTGCAAAATCTTCTGTCAGTTCTTCACTTCTTCGTAAGAAGTTTTCGGTATTAATTCTGGTTTTAGCGGGAATTGTAAGAGCGACGATAATACCGGCTAGAGTTGCATGTAAACCTGACTTTAAAAAAGCCAGCCATAAGAATATACCTAGTATTGCATAAGGCAACGGATGGCGAACATGTAGACGATTTGCAACTATGAGAATCAGAAGGATTACTAAGCCGACGCCGAGATTTGCCAGAATTAGTTTTTCTGTATAAAAGAGAGCGATGATTATTACGGCTCCTATGTCGTCAACGATTGCTAAAGCGGTCAAGAAAACTTTCAATGATGTGGGAACCCTACTGCCTAGCAATGCTAGGATTCCTAAGGCGAAAGCAATATCGGTTGCCATGGGAACCCCCCAACCAGACGCAGTGGCTTTACCAGCGTTTATAGCTATAAAGAATATAGCCGGAATTATCATTCCACCCAGGGCTGCAGCAATTGGCAGTATTGCTTTGCGACGTGAAGATAGTTCTCCAACAAGCAGTTCGCGCTTAATCTCCAGGCCGATTACAAAAAAGAAAAGCGCCATTAATCCGTCATTTATCCAGTGCAGAAGTGATTTTGAAAGTGTAAAACTTCCAAAACTGATTGTCAGTTCCGTATGCCAGAAATTATTGTAAGAGGATGCCCACGGCGAATTAGCCCAAGCAAGGGCGGCAACAAGACAGAATATTAGAACAATCCCACCGGAGGCTTCTTTCTCGGCAAATTCTCTAAAAGGATGTAATACTCTGTCTATCGGTAAAGGCTTTTTAATTACTTTATTTTTTACGCTAGTTGTATTCATAAAGATAAAGGATAACAAAGTCTTAGTTTTTGGCAAGTAAAAACTACGCATTGCTAAAGTTTAAGCATCTATGTTTTTTGAGATGAATGATTTATCGTAAGATTGCATAATATAATTTTAGAAAGTTTTTGAAGACTAGGAGAGGAAAATAAGTGCAAGAAAATGAAAAAAAAGCACAGAGATCAAAAATTGTTCATTATTCATTACAAGTTACAGGGATAATCTTAATAATCGCCGGTGTAATATTATCAATACCTTTAGTTCCGGGTCCTGGTCTTCTTTTAATCATTATCGGCGTACTTTTACTGGGAGAAGAAAGCAGGCTTGGAAAATGGTTATTTAACAAGATTCCTCAAAGTGTGGTTGAAAAAATGCCACAGAAAATCCGATACATTATCGAAAGACGCCGCTCAAACGATAAGAAAACGGCAAAGTAAGAGATAAATCTTCAATAGAAAAAATCAAGAATTTGAATAGAAATTAATTAGTATTTCTCGGAATTCTTTCAAGTTGGCCTTCTTGGAGGGGGAAAAGTTTTTATACTTTTCAATCAAGAAATTTCCAGAGTCTAGAGTCCAGTATCTAGTGTCTGCTTTATGGTGCCGCAGGAGGGAGTCGAACCCCCACGTCATAAGACACATGCTCCTAAGGCATGCGTGTCTGCCAATTCCACCACTGCGGCAATCTAGATATTAGACGTTGGATATTAGATGTTAGATAAAAACGTAAAAAATGAAGCTACATCCTAAGTCTAAACAAAACCCAATGTTTATTACACATTCGATATAAGACATTAGACTACAAAAATCAGAAAGACAATCTTGCCTAAGATCCAATGTCCAAAATCTAACATCCAGACCTGGTAGGCCATACAGGAATGGAACCTGTAACCTTCGGATTAAGAGTCCGCTGCTCTGCCGGGTTTAGCTAATGGCCCAATTCTAGACATTGGATATTAGACTTTAGATATTTGACATGAGTGGTTGAAAAATCAAATTTACTATAATTGTTAATTTAAATAATCCTTACGTCTAAAATCTAATGTCCAACGTCTAATATCTAGAATTGGGTGGCTGAAGGGATTTGAACCCTCGACCTCCTGAGCCACAGTCAGGCGTTCTGCCCCTGAACTACAGCCACCACGAAAACTGATATTGGACCTTGGATATTAGATATTGGATATTATACATTATAGTAACTGTTAGAGTTACTTAGATTAATGAAAAAGAAAACAAAGACTATTTTTATTATTGTAATTTTGATCCTGGCTTTAATCGGGTCGGTCTCCTTCACTCTTGCCAGGCATATTTCCGGTATAAAAACTTCTCAAAACAGAACTATTGCCGCTTCGGCACAGAGAAAATCCAAAAAAAGTATAGGTATTAACAGGATAAAAAAAGACATTCGTATTTTTTCGAAAAATATCGGTGTAAGAAAAGCGGGCAGCAGAAATGAGCACAGGGCGACAGAATACATAAAAAGAAGGTTAAAAAATATCGGCTATAGAGTCGGTAAACAAAAGTTTAAGGTAGGAAAGGCGAGGTCTTACAATGTTTATGCCAGAAAGCTTGGGAGAGTCAAAACAAGAAAGATAGTGATAGGTGCGCATTATGATTCAAAAAGTCCTTCACCGGGAGCCAATGATAACGCGTCGGGCGTTGCAACGTTGCTTGAATTAGCCAGGCTATACAAAAGTAAAACACCGAAGTACACTATCCTTTTTGTGTTCTTTGGCGCGGAAGAAAAAGTTGGCAAGAATTCGAACAATCACCACTTAGGCTCCCGCTATTTTGTGAAACGGCTTAGTTCATTATCAAGAAAAAGAACGGTAGGCATGATATCAGTCGATATGGTCGGTTATGGAAGAAAATTTCATGTCAGATCAATGCGCAGAGGGACGATGAAGCTTGTTAATAAGTTGCTTAGATTTGGCCGCAGAAATAAATACCGGATTTCTTTCCTAAAAGATCCAGGAAGAACTGGTTGGAGCGACCACGAAGCTTTTGAGTTAGTCGGCATCCCTGCGGCATGGATTGAATGGAGAAATGATCCTACTTATCACAGCAAAAGGGATAGATATTCTCATCTTCAATGGAGCCGCATCAGAACGACAACTAAATTCTTATATAGATTTCTGGCTAATTAAACTTAAAAACGTATCTGAGCTCGTCAGGCGAAACGTCTTATATATTTGTAAAATTTAGCTTTTTTAATCTAGTTTTAAGAATTTAGAATTGTTATTATAACGATATTGATAAGAGATTTTAGGAAGGGGAATTATGGCGAGTCTAATAGGTACGATTATCTTTTTATTTTTGGCTTCTATTTTGGGTTTAGCAATTTTTATCTTACCGGCATCAATTAGGATTGTTAAGGAGTATGAACGTGGCGTTATATTCAGGCTTGGACGTTTGATAGGAGCAAAAGGCCCGGGTTTATTCTTCATAATACCGATAGTCGACAGAATGGTGAAAATGAGCTTGAGAATAATTACGATGGATGTTCCTCCTCAAGACGTAATCACAAAAGACAACGTTCCGGTTAAAGTTAACGCTGTAGTTTATTTCAAAGTGCTAGATCCTAGTAAAGCAGTTGTCGAGGTAGAGAATTACGTTGTAGCAACGTCACAAATTGCCAGGACGACTTTACGAAGCGTTTTAGGCCAGGCGGAGCTCGATGATTTATTGGCTAAAAGAGAAGAGATAAATCAAAAGCTTCAGAGGATAGTTGATGATCAAACCGATCCTTGGGGTGTTAAAGTCGAGAGTGTTGAAGTGAAAGATGTCG
>JAUUWJ010000174.1 GCA_030589175.1 Actinomycetes bacterium | reverse complement strand
ATGTTCAATGAACAATGTGCAATGTCAGTTAGCAGTTGCTAGTTCTTAGTTTTCAGATTTTAAATCTAATTGTTTTTTCTAAAAACTGCTAACTGCCAACTAGCAACCAAACAATAAATATACATTGCTAATTGCCAATTGATAATTGATTTCTTACCGGCTTGTTGCCAAATAGCCGACTGCCTGGTTATTAGAGGTTGAAGCTTTGATTGATCCGATAAAAGAATTGTTCACAGTTTCAAACGGATAAAAACGATAATAGCCGTTTTCGTTTAACGAGTGAGTAATAGAACTCAAAACAGTGCCTCCTCCCGAATACAATCCAATATTTACATTCGCGCGTCCCGAAGTATTACTTACGGCAATCTCACTGTTCCAAGGATTTCCCCCATCGTTTACGTGAGCAAAATCAACAACTGTAAGTCCTTGCTGGCCTTCTAGTATTGCCAATGTTTTCGCTTTCTTATCCGTTTGAGTTAGGTAAGCTGCTAAGCTATTACTTTGGCCGCTTATCTTGATTGCTCCGTTAAAACGGCTGCTTACAATTTCAGCTACCCTGATTTTATAAACCGCTTTTGGTGCTATCTCTATATTTGTCTTTTTTGCAACTGAGCCATCTGCTTTGTAAGCGGAGATTGTTGTTGTTTGAGTATTACTACTGATATTTTTTATGCTAATGTAACTACGCCAGGCCGAGTTCTCCGGTGCCTGGGCAAAATAATGCTCAGAATTTTTTATCATAGCCGGCGCTATTCCTAATCTCAGCTGTTTAACATTAATGCGATTTACATAGCCCACTAACGGAGTAGAGCCCATAATCTCAACGGAGCCTGAAAACGCTTGTCCCACCAGTGTTTGCGGATAAAAGCTATACTTCGCTTGCGGTCCAATATTTACCGTCTCTGTTTTTGCCAAAGTCCCATCGTAGTTGAAGAGATTTATCGTAGCTGTCCCAAGACTATCTGCCGTATTCTTTAAGGTTACAAAACTTTTCCAAGAACTATTATCAACAATATGAGGTACATGCAGCTCAGTTGAACCTTGAAGCGCTTGAACATTAGCTATCGCTTTGTTGTTATTTGAAACCTGGGAGAGCTGTCCTACCAAGCTTGGCATTGCAGCCGTTGCCCTTATGCTCCCGCTAAATTCCGCTGAAAGAATCTTTTTCGGATAGAAACTATAAACCTTGTTTGGAGCTATATCAACATTATTGCTCGACAGCAACGTTCCATTATCGTTATAAAAATTAAGCGTTACAGCCTGAAGAATTGCCGATGTATTTTTTATCGATACAATTGAGCGCCAATAAGCATTCGTATCGACTACATTAGCAAAGTGAATATCGGATGCAGGAGCACTCGTACCTTGGATGGCCAGTGGCGTATACAACCTACCGAATTCCATATGCGATTTCAATCCGTAAAATATAGCCCGGGCTTCTTTGTCGAGATAAGAAGAGCTCCGCAATCTCTTGGCTTGTCTTCTATTGGAAATAAAAGATGCCTCAGTCAAAATAGCCGGTATGCGATTGTAACGCAGAACATAAAAATTAGCACTGCGCATTTTCCTATTAGCTAGCTTTAGATTTCTTAGCAAGGATCTGTGTACTTTTCTAGCCATATCTTTTGAAGTTTTACTTGCGCCTCTCCTTACATAGGTCTCCGTACCGTTGACCCTCCGGTTTCGCGTAGAATTATGGTGAACCGATACAAACCTATTCGCTTTAACCCGCTTGGCGATATTGACTCTCGCCTTTAAGCTAAGAGTCTTATCGTTAGTTCGCGTCATTACAACTCTCGCTCCCGCTCTTTTTAGATAATTACGAAGTTTTAACCCTACTTTAAGATTAACCGTTTTTTCCCTTAAGCCGCCGGACCCTATTGCCCCCGCTTGCCGTCCACCATGGCCGGGGTCCACAACTATTAGCGGCCTCCCTCTTGATTTCTTTTTCTTCTTCTTCCTAACAACCTTGACAGGCTTGCCTCTGCTGTAAACAATCATATTCCGGCTTGCTGTTTTGCCTTTTCTTAGCGCAAAAACATATCGGCTAGCACTATTGAGCCTTACTTTTGTTTTGTATCTTTGGTTTTTTGTAGACAGAGTCTTGAGGGTCCGCCAGCCCCCTCTCCCCTTTTTGTAGCGTAAAGTTAAAGTCGTTTTATCGGGGAAAGTGGCTTTGCCGTAAATAAGTATTGGCTGCCTGGGCCTTACCCGTTTTGCGCTCGCATTAATTGAAATTCTCTTAGCGCTCAAACTTGCTTTTCCTTTCCCTGACAATCTCTTGACCCGTTTACCTCTGGCCAAAATAACCATATTACGGCTTCTGCGTGAGCCTAGCTTAGCTGAAAAAACATATCTGTTGGCAGTATTAGGCCTTACTTTTATTTTATATTTAGAGCCGTTAACCTTTACTCTTTTTGCCGTTTTCCATCCCCTCCCGACTTTCGTGTAGCGCAAAGTTAAGGTTCCTTTTGCTTTTGGAGCAATGCCTCCGTAGATAAGCAACGGTTGGCCCGGCCTTAAGCGTTTAGTGCTGGCATTGATAGTAAGCCTTTTAGAACCGCCTTTTCTCACCCATATCAAAGAACTTTTGAGCCCCAGCCTTGCGCTGAACTCAGAATAAGCTCTTAGAGTGCGGCTTCCCTTGCTACCTATTACCTTTACTCTAACCGGACGACGGTCAGATCCCCTGCGGCCTAAACGAATCGCAGAAATGGTGCCTACATTTACGCCTCTTTTCCTTAAAATGGATTGAAGGCGACTTCTCGAAAAAGTAACGGGGCCCCAACGATAATTCTTTGTACCTTTCGACCAATTATCTTTTCTGGCCCTTAAATAAGGATAGCCCTTCCCGCCCCAAACCGTTCTAAAATCG
>JAUUWJ010000064.1 GCA_030589175.1 Actinomycetes bacterium | reverse complement strand
AGATTTTCCGACAACAAAAGTACAGGTTGTCGAACACGTTTGCGATAAGAAAGCGCCTCAAAATATTATAGAAACACTACAGAAAATGCCCGGAGAGAGGTATTCATCGATGGCCGTTATCTGGCATGCTATTGGCAAGGTCGCTTAGAAAATAAGTGATTGGTAATTGGTGAATAGTGAATAATTAAAAGCATCAATTTCAGTACCGTATCAAGTCATTATAAATCTGCTGCATAAACTCTTGAATCCCTAGTGTTTTATGAATAAAATTACAGGATGTATGCTGGCGTAGCTCAGTTGGCAGAGCAGCGGTCTTGTAAACCGCAGGTCGTGGGTTCAAATCCCTCCGCCAGCTCAACACTGTTTAAGCAATTCTCGAAATAAGCTGTTTAGTTGCGCTAATGACTCGATCTGTATATCACTATTCTCAATCAAGCCTTTTGGTGCTTCTTTGCTTAATAAAGCAATTTTGATTGTCCTTATTCCTTTAGCTTCAAGATTTTTCA
Organism: Actinomycetes bacterium; assembly: GCA_030589175.1. Lineage (GTDB taxonomy): Bacteria > Actinomycetota > Aquicultoria > SURF-47 > JAUUWJ01 > JAUUWJ01. The sequence goes on along the minus strand of JAUUWJ010000064.1, from coordinate 5,002 downwards.
TTTGCTTAAAGGCATCAATATCAGTTCGGTCATCTCCAACATATAAGAAATATTCCAATTCATATTTATTTACCAGCCGTTTTATGGCAAGTCCTTTATTAATGTTCTTAGGACCGATGTCATAAACCATACGACCTTTTTGAATTTTTAGCTGCGGAGTAAGATATTTTTCTAGCAGCTCTTTTATCTTTTTTTCAGCTTCTTCCGGATGTTTGTGGCGCCGGTAGTGGATTGCCAGTGAATATTTCTTATAGTCAAAATCAAATTCACTATATTTATTTTTTTGTTCGCTATATATTTTTGCAATTACAGGCTCAACATCAATTGCTTCTTGCAGCAACTGATAATGGCTGTTATGTAGATACTCAGCACCATGGTTGCCAATGTAGAAAACACCTTTAATATCAACGGTTTGTGCCAGTTGTTTGACCGGGCGTCCGCTTATTATGGAAACCGTGCGATAGCAATTGCTCAGTTTTAAGAGGAGCTCTTTTGCTTGCTCATCTATTATAGCTTCTGCCTGATTTTGCCTGATTTTACTGATTGTGCCGTCAAAATCAGTAGCAATACCTGTTTTTTTAGGATTTTCAGGTAAATCGAATTTTATCATCTGAGATTATTCTAACAGTTTTCGAATGGAAAAATTTACCGTCTGCTATTAACAATTTATGAAATATATGGTAAAATAGTAAGTAAGCGGCTGGGAGTCCAAATGCCTTACAGTAAGGTTGTATTACCTAACGCTAAGTTAGAAGAAATTTTCTCTTGCGTAAAGCAGCCTGTCTACGTTGTCGGTCCCGACTTCAAAGTTATCTACGCTAATTCTCACGCCATTGATTTAGTGGGAAAAACTAAATTAATGAACAAGTATTGCTATGAGATTTTTCATGATGATAAAAAACAACCGGATAGTTGCCCTTGGCGAAGGAGTGCCTGTAATCTACAGGTAGAAAGTTCTTGTAATTGCCAGAAAGGTAAAGTAGAGAACCCTTGCCGGATAAATGCCGTTTCAGTAAAGGATTCCGCCGGTAAAATGATCGCAGCTTTGCACATGATCGAAGTGACAACTGAAGTTGTGCACTTAGCGGAAAATTTATTGCAGAGCAACAAAGAACTCCAACTGGTAAACGAATTAAGTTCTATTCTTTGTCAAAGTCTCGATTTATCTCAAGTACTGAAGAATGCCTTAGGTCGACTTGTCGAGTGGTCGGATTTTAAGTCGGCTTCTGTTTATATGGTAAAAGACGGCTATATTGAAATGAAAGCTCACAAGGGGTTAAGTGCCGATTTTGTCAAAAAAATGAAGAGCATTCTTGTTGGAAAGGAACTCCCGGGATTGGCAATTGAGCAAAAAAAAGTAATAATCTCTGAAGATGCTCAGCTGGACGCTAGAACTCGTACGGATCTTTTCAAGAAGGAAAGGCTCCACGCGACATTAGTGGTGCCGGTTATTTCAAAAAACAAAGTCTTAGGTGCGTTGTCGCTAGCTAGTGAGAACATTCGTAAGTTTAATCCGAGAGAAATCAAACTGCTTGAAACAATCGCCGATCAAGTCGGGGTTGTTATGGAAAACTCTAATCTTTATCAGCAAACGATTGTTTTATCGAGAACAGATAACCTAACAAAACTTTTTAATTCCCGGTACTTTGAGGAGATTTTACATAAGCAGATAAGCTGGTCAAAGAGAAAGAATAAAACGTTTTCTCTTATAATGCTTGATATTGATGAGCTCAAAAGCATTAATGATCTCTATGGACATGATTCGGGAGATGTTTTGCTAAGAAAATTTGCCCAAACATTAAGAGATAATTTGCGAGATTCCGATTTTTATGCCCGCTATGGTGGCGATGAATTTGTTGTCCTGCTACCGGAAAGTAATGAAAAAATGGCCAAAGTTGTAGCCAAAAAGCTTATAAAAAAAGTCTCCTCAGCCAGGATATTCGGATTCGACAAAAAACCTTTGATGACAACATCTATCGGGATTGCCGTATTTCCAAAGTCTGCTTCGACTGTAGTTTCTTTGGTAAAAGCGGCTGACATTGCGCTGTATCGAGCTAAACAAGACGGAAAAAACTGTGTTTGTTTATTTGAACCTAGTTTGCTGCCGGAGATAAATTTCAGCTCAAAAAGACTGGGAAGAATTGCTCAAAATGCCGATCTCAATGCTATCCAGACTTTGGTAACGGCGGTCGACTTACGAGATAAATTTACCGGTGTCCATTCATCGGAAGTTAGCAGGTTAGCCGTATTGTTGACAGATAAGTTAGGATTACCAACAGGGGATCGGGAAAAGATAAGAATTGCTGCGTTGCTTCACGATGTAGGAAAGATAGGTATTTCGGACAAAATATTACTTAAGCCAAGCAAGCTCTCAGCTAAAGAATATGCCCAGGTCAAAAAACATCCTGAACTAGGTGTTTCTATTTTGAAATACTCGAAACATTTCAAGAAAATGTTGAATATAGTTCTCCACCATCATGAGCGCTGGGACGGAAAGGGCTACCCCTATGGCTTAAAAGGTAAAAAGATTCCTCTCCTGGCGAGAATAATAGCGGTTGCTGACGCCTATGAGGCAATGACATCAGATAGGCCCTACCGAAGAGCGATGTCAGGGAAAAAAGCTTTGACTCAACTCTGGAAGTTTTCCGGCAGCCAATTCGATGCCGAACTCACAAAAGATTTTACTAGCATAATCAAGGAATTACAGAAAAAAGAAAAATCAGCTCTAACTATTGAAAGACGTAATTAATTAATTATTAGCATCCCTTCTTCGCTCAAAAAATTTTAGTGGCCAATTATTGTCTTAATCTCTTCAAAAAAAATCGCTTGCAATTAAAAACTGAAAATAATATTGGAAAAATGACAAATCCGAAATAAAAATTAATGGCTTATTTAGGACAATAAAGATTTCAATCTGTTTTTGATTAGTAATGATTTTTGTTTTTGCATATTGGTTATTAGTTTTTCGTTTTTAACTTTTATCTAGCTCGGATAGCTAAAAAAGATCCTTATTATTTTTTTATCACAACGCATTTTATGAGATTACACGTCTTTTCACACTCTAGTATCTACCACTTTCTTATGTTAAGATTTCTGAGTCTGCTCATTATGAAAGGGAAGGTAAATTAGGGTCTAGACAGTATGGTTTTACCTATCACATCTAAAGTAAATTCAAAAGGAAATTTGGAGATTGGCGGTGTCGATACCGTTAAATTGGCGGCTAACTATAAGACGCCTTTGTATGTTATTGACAAAGCGACTGTTCTTAATAGTATTGAAGATTATCATCGAGCTTTTAAGAAAACAAGGCTCGATTACGAGTTGATCTATGCGGGCAAAGCTTTTTTGTGTAAGGGTTTTTGTAAAATATTAAAGCAGAACGATTTTTCTTTAGATGTATCATCCGGAGGCGAGCTTTATACGGCAATCAAAGCAGGTTTTAATCCGCGGCGAATCTACATGCACGGGAATAACAAGACGCTTGATGAACTTGGTTTAGCTCTAAGGTGGGGCGTCGGAAATATTGTAGTTGATAATCGTGCAGAGCTAAGGATGCTCAGCAAACTTAGGAAGAAAGTTTCGATTTTTATAAGAATTACCCCCGGCATAAGCGCTTATACTCACAAATATATCGAGACAGGCAAAGAAGATTCCAAATTTGGTTTTGCTTTGGGAAGTGAAGCTCTGAAATATGTAAAAGAAGCCTTAGCTTCTCCAAATATTAATCTTAAGGGATTTCACGTACATATCGGATCTCAGATTTTTACAGTAAAGAGTTTTTCTCGCGCTATTGAGAAGCTGATGAAATTTAGCGCTTCTGTCTACAAAAAAACCGGGTGGCAAGTAGGCGAACTAAATCTTGGCGGAGGCTTGGGGATAAAATATTTGTCAAAGGATAAGCCGGCAAGTATTGAAGAGTATGTAAAAACTTTGGCTGACCAAGTCAAAAAACAATCAAAGCTATATAAAATGAAAATCAATAAAGTGCTGATTGAACCGGGACGCTCAATTATCGGAAATGCCGGCGTAAGCTTGTATACGGTAGGAACGGTAAAAAAAATACCCGGCGTAAGGACTTATGTGTCAGTTGACGGAGGTATGTCGGATAATTTAAGGCCGATGCTCTACGGTGCTCGTTATGAAGCTCTGATTGCTAACAAAGCGGACCAGAAAAACCGCAAGCGTGTAACCATAGCAGGCAAGCATTGCGAATCTGGAGATGTGTTGATAAAAGATGTGGCTTTACCAAACATCGAAGAAAAAGATATCCTGTGTATAGCAGCAACCGGCGCTTATGGCTATTCTATGGCGAATAACTATAACCGCCAGCCAAGGCCGGCGGTTGTGATTATAAACAAAGGAAGGTCAAATGTCTTGATTAGACGGGAGACTTATCAAGATATAGTTCGGCTTGATATATAAGCGGGTCTCGGGTCTCGGGACTAGGTTTAAAGACTAAACGGATTCTAGTGCTCTAGGCTCTTAATGTTAGGGGTTAAGGTATGAAGAAAACAATTAATATTGGCTTATTGGGGCTGGGGACAATAGGCAGCGGAGTCTATAAAGTGCTGAAAAAGCATAATAGAGAGTATAGGCGCAAGCTTGACGTAAACCTCAGCTTGAAAAAAATTGCAGTTAAAAGCAAAAGGAAGAAACGTGGGGTCGAAGTTAAACCTGAAATGCTAACGACTGATCCTCTCTCTGTTGTCAATGATGGCGAAATAGACATAATTATCGAGCTTATTGGCGGCATAGTACCGGCTAAGAAACTTATTCTCAAGGCTTTGAATAATAAGAAACACGTTGTTACGGCCAATAAAGAAGTGATGGCTTCATTTGGGAAAGAGCTTTTCGATACGGCTAATAAAAACAAAGTTGATTTATATTTTGAAGCGAGCGTTGGCGGGGGAATTCCTATTATTAAGCCGTTAAAGGACAGTTTAAGTGCTAATAAGGTCAATAAGATAATGGGGATAGTAAACGGCACTACTAACTACATTCT
>JAUUWJ010000071.1 GCA_030589175.1 Actinomycetes bacterium | reverse complement strand
GTGAAAAGTGAAAAGTATGTACAATTCTAAAAGAACCACGAACCACGAACCACGAACCACGAACCACGAACCACGAACCACGGACTTTCTGTTTGCTAACAGCTCAAGTAGCTGCTATCTTCAAGTAAATAGGTTTAAGTTATGGAAATAGTTTTAATCGTTATTTTGATAGTTGTAGTTATAATGTTCGCAGTTCTTTTGTTTAGGCAAGGAGAGCAGGGTATGCCTGCTCGGTTGGATGCCGCCCTTAAAGAACAATTTTTAAATTTTCAGTCAAATATAAATAAAGATCTGAATTCCACTCGCCAGGAAATCTCTCATTCTAAAGATCTAATCACGGAACATACTGTCAAAACTATCGATACCTTAAAGGGCATGGGGTCAACTGTGCAAAAGATTATTCAACAGCAGGAGGAAACTCAGAAACTCGGAGAGTCACTTAATGATCTGTTACAAGCGCCAAAACTGCGGGGAAGCTATGGTGAAGCCATTTTAGAGGAATTATTGGACCGAGTATTGCCGAAGGGCATTTGGGAAAAGCAATATTCAATCGATGGACAAGAAAAAGTTGACGCGATTATTAGATTGAAAGATACAATTGTGCCGATTGATGCTAAATTTCCCAGAGACGATTATCAAAAATATCTGAAGGCCCAAAATGATGAGGAAAGAAAGGCTCATTGGAAAAGTTATGAAAATGCGATAAAGACCCAAATCAAAAGCATCAGTGAAAAGTACATAAAACCCGAGAAAGGCACCAGCGACTTTGCTTTTATGTTTATTCCTTCAGAGGCAATATATTACGAAACTATTGCCGATAAAAATCATTTGGGCGAAGATTCAAAACTACAAGAATTTGCAAGGAAAAGCAAAGTGATACCGGTTAGTCCCAATACTTTTTATGCTCATCTGCAAACAGTAGTACTTGGGTTTCAAAACATCGAGATATTGAAAGGGGCAAAGCAGTTGCAGGAGGGCCTAATATCTGTTCAGAGAAACTTCCAATTGTTCTATAAAAAATATGAGGATATCGGAAAGCACTTAGATAAAGCAGCGCAAGCTTACCAGATAGGTGATAGTCATATAAGTAAGTATAAGCGAAATCTTGAAAATACTTTAAGCTTAGAAAGTTTTCAGGAAGAAGCAGACGGTTTGGAAGAAACCACGGCTAATAATTAGTAAGAAAAAACGTTGTTCGAACTTGGTTGTTCGTTATTGGAGTTGATAGCGGTTTTCAAACAACGAAGCTCAAACCCGCCTGCCTACGCTAATTGCACATGAGGCTAGCGGGCAGGTAATGAGTAACTAAATTTCACTCAAAAGTTCTCAAATGAGGGAATAATATTACTTCTTTTATTGAGTAAGAGTCGGTTAGTATCATTAACAATCGGTCGATTCCCACTCCCAGGCCACCGGCCGGAGGCATTCCGTATTCGAGAGCTTTAATAAAATCCTCGTCAATAACTTGAGGTACTTCATCGCGAGCCTCGGTTTTTATTTGCTCCTCAAAGCGCTTGCGTTGTTCAATTGGATTGGTGAGCTCGGAAAAGGCGTTGGCTACTTCACGGGCAAATACTATTAACTCGAAACGCTCGGCAAGATTCTCATCTTTTTGATTTGTTCTAGCCAAAGGAGATACTTCAACAGGAAAATCTGTAACAAAAGTAGGCTGGATTAGTTGAGGCTCAACAAGTTTTTCAAATATAGCGTTGATAATATGGCCTTTGCCCCAGAAATCTTGCAATTTGATCTCATTATTTTTAGCGATTTTCTTCAACTCAGCGACGTTCATATCAAAGGAAACTTTGACTTTTCCCAGTTTTTCGATGGATTCGATCATAGAAATTTTTTCGAATTTTGAAAAGTCGATTTCTTTGTCTTGATAAGTTATTTTTAAGCTTCCCGAAGCAACATTCACCATTTCCTTAATAAGTTTTTCAGTTAAGTCCATCATGTCATTGTAATCTGCATAAGCTTGATAAACTTCTAGCATTGTAAACTCAGGGTTATGCTTAATTGAGAGGCCTTCGTTTCTAAAGTTTCTGCCTAATTCAAATACTTTTTCCATATTTCCTATTAGTAGTCGTTTAAGATAAAGCTCGGGAGCTATTCTTAAGTAAAGGTCTCGGTCTAGGGCGTTGTGATGGGTAACAAAAGGCCTGGCGGTAGCTCCACCATAAAGCGGTTGAAGGATCGGCGTATCGACTTCGGCAAATCCTTTATCGTTTAAGAAATTTCTAATAGTTCTTAGAGCTTTTTCTCTTATTGAAAATATTTCTCTTGCTCGGGGATTAGCAATTAAATCCAGATAGCGTTGCCTGAAACGAGTTTCTACATCCTTAAGACCGTGCCATTTTTCAGGCAGTGGCCTGAGCGATTTAGTAAGCAATTGATATTTTTCTACTTTAAGGCTTAGCTCCCCACGCCGTGTTTTGAAAACCAAGCCCTCAAACCCGGCAATATCACCTATGTCGAGCTCTGAGAGCTCTTCATATCTCTTTCCTAAAACGTCAGCAGCGAAATAAAGTTGAATTTTGCCGCTTGAATCGGCGACATCGGCAAAAGTTGCTTTGCCATGCTGGCGAAACGCTACTATGCGGCCGCCTATTTTTGCTTTTTCTCCCTCTTGAGAGGCCTCTAATTTAAAATATTTACTAGTAACAGAACCTATATCTTGCTTGTCTTTAAAGCTATAGGCAAAAGTAGTTTTACCTTTTTTTTGTAAGACTTGAAGCTTCTTAAGTCTTTGCTTAAGCAGATCGCTTAAATCTTCTGTGTGGGGCATAGATTATCCTAGCGTTTTTTGGCTTTATTTTTTTTCTTGCTACTTTTATGGGAGTTCTTACTTATACTAATCACACGGTATTTTAGAGTACCTTCCGGAGTCTGAACCTCGACAATATCTTTTGGCTTTTTACCTAAAATCGCTCTTCCTACCGGTGATTCGTTTGATATTTTATGGTTAGCCGGGTCAGCTTCGGCAAAGCCGACTAATAAATAACTTAGTTTCTCGTTTGTTTGCATATCTCTAAGGTTGATTTTAGAACCGATAGCTACCGAGTCGGTTGGGATTTTCTTATCGTCAATGAAGCTTGCTCGGGAGAGAAGCTCTTTTATTTGCCCGATTCTTCCTTCAACGAACGCTTGCTCATTCTTGGCATCTTCATATTCCGAGTTCTCACTGAGATCGCCAAATTCGATAGCCTGTTTTATTCGCTTTGCTACCTCTTTGCGTTTTACATTTGTCAAATAATCCAGCTCTTTTTCTAATTTCTTATAGCCTTCTTGCGTTATGATAACTTCTTTTTTTTCTTCCAACTTGAGTTTCCCCTTTGTCGATTTAGTCAACAGTACTTTGCTTTTGTATTTATTAAGTTTTGTATTATAGGCAAATACGCCCTTTTTGTAAAGAAATCGGATTAGCTCAGTCAGAAAGTTATCAAATACATTAAAATTTCATTAAACAATTATGGAATTCCGGGAGAAAATATTTGCTGAAATAGAGATTGAAAAATAAAATAAGAGTAAAGAAGCTATTACTAAAGAACCGCTTAAGTGGTATTAGTATTTTGATGAATGTTTGTTGATACTGCTATACTTTTCACATGCCGGCGAAGAAGAAAAGCAAAATAGAGAAAAATAAGATCAGGCCTAATTTAATAACCTATATTGGCATTGGCTTTATTGTTTTGGCTGCACTCGGCTACCTAATATTTTACGGATACAATGTCTACAAACAATCAAAGATTGATAACTATAATCGTCGGGTGTCTCAGATACAGACAAAATCAAATAAAGAAATTAGCTTGCTCAACGCTTCCTTTAAAAAATTCTTTGTCTCTCCCGATAGTGCTAAAAAACTGGCGCCAAAATTCAAGAAAGCGGCAGATATAACGAAAAGAGCATCACTTGCCCTAAAAACAATAAATCCGCCCAAAGAAAATCAAAAAGACCATAAAAAGCTTGCAGAAACATATGAAAAGGGTTCTGGTATCTATTCTGATTTGCACAAACTTTGTGAATATATAGTGAAAAGAGATAATGAGTTGAAGTCTTTAATCGGTGAGCTAAAAAACTTTTCGAGCAAAATTTCTAAATCAAAGGGTGAGGGTGAAGCACTAAAAGTTGCTAGTAATTCAGAAACTAAACTAAATAAGTCGATTGTTTTAATAAACAAACTAAAAAGTCCAATAAAGCTCTATGATGAGACATTACTGGTAAAATATGTAAAAAGCTTGAAAAATCATCTTTCAGATCTTCAGGAGGCATTAGCTGACAAAAATGTGAGCAAGGTTGAGCTTGCACTGTACAATATCCAAAAAGATTATAACCAAGACTGGCAAAAAGCTTTTTTTAATACTGACAAGAAAGCAATTAATAGATATGACCAAAGAGTCGAAAAAATTAAACTCCTTTACGATTAAATGTCTGCAAACTTTTAAATGACATCTTAGAGAATTGAACGAATTACGCGAGTAATTAAAGAGAAATTATTCTGGGTTATTGTGCCATTTTTTTAGCTCAGAATTAATATCGCTTTGTTTTAAACCTTTTCTTTTTAATTTTTCTTTATAAGCGGCATGAATTTGATTTTCTTTAGGAGGTCTGACTTGACCAAACTTTCTGTGGGTAGCCGTATCTTGCCAAGGCTTAATTCTTGACTGTGAAACCCTTGGTTTTTTACATTGAGCGCACAGATTTTGACTTAAATCACCCAAAGAAAAATCATGTGGTTTAACAAGCTCTATTCCGCATATCACACACTTTGGCATTTAAGAATCATGCCCTATTTAGAAAAGAATAAACTAGATAACTTTTTCTAAACTAAGAACTAAGAGCGAAAAATTAAAAACTATAGCTGAAAACTAAAAAAAACATTTTGTCTTCTAAGACGCCCCGCTTTTTGGGCGACGTGAGGGTCTCTATTCCTATCAGTAATTATTGAAGATGAAATGATCAGAGATTTCCATAATCCCAGTACCTATTGTCATGCGGTAGAAATTTGAATGAGGCACTTCTAATGATGTTAAAGTGCTAGGTCTCGCATGACGACAATCGTTTTACTTTTTTAATTGTCGTTTTTATTTTATTTCTGATCTTAACTAACCTTATTTAAGGGCCTAATGCTTAAACAAGCATTACCTGGGTATGAATGCTACATGTCACATATAGAAATACCTGATGGCGTTTTACCCGTAGCGTGGTGGCTAGCAGGGTACTTATTA
>JAUUWJ010000122.1 GCA_030589175.1 Actinomycetes bacterium | reverse complement strand
GAAAAGAAAAAAACAACTTAACGATTACGCCGTTGTAACTTATATCAACTCCTCGGCGGCGGTAAAAGCAGAAAGTGATATTTGCTGTACATCCTCTAATGCAGTTAAGGTAATTGAAAGTGTCGATAACAATAAAATTTTGTTTACTCCGGATAAAAACTTGGCTCTATGGGCCAAGGAAAAGACGGGAAAAGAAATTGCTATTTGGCCCGGTTTTTGCCCCACCCACCATCTTATTAAGGCTGATCAAATAAGCGAACTTAAGAAACAGTATCCTGATAGTGAATTCATGGCTCATCCCGAATGTACGCCGGAAGTTTGTGCCTTAGCTGATTTCGTCGGCTCTACTTCAAAAATGTTTGATTATGCCCAAAGTAGCAAGGCCAAGATAATAATTGTAGGCTCTGAAATGGGTATGCTTCATCGTCTTAAGAAAGAGAATAAGGATAAAATTTTTCTTTTGGCTAACAAGCAGGTAGTTTGCCCGAATATGAAAAAAACAACATTAGAAAAAATAAGGAATTCATTAGTAGATTTAGAGCCAAAGATTATAGTTGATGAAGAAATAAGGGAAAGAGCACTTGCTTCGGTGCAGAAGATGCTAGAGGTAAGTTAGTTGCGCTATTTAGTTGATTTCGATACTTCAAAAATGGATTATGATGAGACCGATGTTTTAGTTATCGGCAGCGGTATCGCCGGCCTTACGGCGGCATTTGAATGTGCTCCTTATTATAAGACGACCGTCTTATCGAAAAGTTTCTTATCTAATACAGCTACATGGTATGCCCAAGGCGGAATAGCAACGGCAATCAGTAAGGAAGATTCTTTGGAACAGCATTATAACGACACCATCAAGACAGGAGCCGGCCTTTGTAATCCAAAAGTTGTTAGAGCTATTATTTCAGAGAGCCTGACGGCAATAAGTTTTTTGCGAAACACCGGAGCAGAATTCGACCAGGAAAAAGGCCGTATAAAATTGGCCTTAGAAGGAGGTCACAGCAAAGCCCGAATTCTTCATAAGAAAGATTTTACTGGCTCTGAAGTGCAACAAAAGTTAATAAAGGCTGTGTTGAAGAAAAAAGGCATCCAACTGATAGAAAATGCTTTCTCGATCGATTTACTTACCGACAAGAATAGCTGCATTGGCGTAATTGTTAAGAAGAGACAAAAAAAACGAGTTATCTTTGCCAAGACAATTATTCTTGCAACCGGCGGAGCGGGACAGCTCTACGAAGTCACAACAAATCCTTCAATATCTACCGGTGACGGAATTGCAATAGCTTACCGGGCCGGAGTTGAGCTAACAGACATGGAATTTATTCAGTTTCATCCGACAACTCTACACTCCAGAAGAAATCCTCGCTTTTTGATAACTGAAGCTTTGAGGGGAGAAGGAGCTTATTTGGAAGATGTTAACGGTACAAGATTCTTAAGGAAGATAAGTGAAGAAGCAGAGCTAGCTCCCCGAGACATAGTTTCACAGGCAATCTTTAAACAAATTCAAAAACAAGCTAAAAAGTATGTTTATATTGATGCTCGCCATTTAAAGGAAAAACTTATTAAAGACGGCTATCCTAACATTTACAAAGTTTGTCTAGAGGAAGGTTATGATATAACAAAAGAGCTGGTCCCTGTGTCACCGGCCGCTCATTTTATAATAGGGGGCATAAAGACTGGCTTATATGGAGAAACAAGTATGAATAATTTATATGCCAGTGGAGAATGTGCGGCTACTGGTTTTCACGGAGCTAACCGACTGGCAAGCAATTCTTTATTGGAAGGCGTGGTGATGAGCCGGCGGATAGCAATGCATTTACAGAATAAAAATCTAAAAATGCAGAAAAAGAAGATTGCCTACAAGAGAAGTGTTTCTTCACTAATGAAAACGGCAGCTTCGCTAAAAAGAAAGCTTAAAAAGACAATGGGCCATAACATTTCAATGATAAGAAACTATCGTTCTCTTAAAGAGGCTCAAGGCATTTTTAAGGATATCAACGATATAATATCGAAGCGCAGACTTACTTCAAAAACTCATTTTGAGCTTGCTAACCTTGCGCAATTAGCACAGATAATAAGTGCAAGCGCACAATGGCGCAAAGAAAGCCGAGGGGTTAACATAAGAGATGACTATCCGGCTACAGACATCAAATTTGTAACCAAAAAGGTAGTAAAAAAAAGTGGATAAAGAAGTCGAGCGGCTAATAAACTTAGCTTTTGATGAGGATTTTCAGAAATTAGGCGATATTACGACGCTGGCCTTAATTGATGAACTGGCTCAAGGCCAAGGAAGCTTCATTTCAAAATCAGAAGGTATCCTATCCGGAATGAATGTTGCAAAGAGATGCTTCAATCTATATGACCGCAGCATTATTTTTAATGAAAAGAAGCATGGTGGAGACTATGTGAAAGAGAATGAAGTTATTGCCGTTGTTAAAGGAAAGGTAAGAAGCCTTCTTTCGGTTGAAAGAGTCGCCCTTAATTTTCTTACCCATCTGAGTGGCATAGCTACTGCGACTAAATCTTTTTCAGAAGAGATTAAGGAGACAGGCTGCAAGCTAAGAGACACAAGAAAGACTACTCCCGGCTTAAGACGGCTTGAAAAGCAGGCAGTAAAGTACGGTGGAGGTCGTAACCACCGGATGGGTCTATACGACGGCATTCTAGTTAAAGATAATCATCTAAAGTTTCAGGGGATAAAACAAAGTGTTTCTTCACTTAGGGCAAAATACCCGCGAAATGAGATAGAAGTAGAAGTTGAGACTATTGAGCAGGTCAAAGAAGCGATAGATGCCGGTGCCGACATGCTGCTTCTCGACAATATGGACTTAGAGATGATCAAAGAGGCCGTAAAGCTTTGTGAGAATAAAGTTAAAACGGAGGCTTCCGGCGGAATTCTTAAGGAAAACGTGAGGAAAGTAGCTTTAGCCGGCGTAGATTATGTTTCTACCAGTGCGATTACGATGGCTGCATCTTCGCTCGATATGAGTTTTGAATTGATAAGTGTAGAGTGAAGAGTGAAGTAGTATCTAAGTCTGCTTATTAAAGTTTTTTCTCGCTTTTCCGATTTCTTAAAGGGGCATCTAGTATCTAGAGTGTAGCATCTAGAGCCTGCTTTTCGATTGTTTTTGGAAAAGCATAGGGTATATAATATATAAAATATATAAAGGTTGGTATCGTGGCTACTACGGTTATAATAGACTATAAAAAGCTTTTTGAGAACGTTTTGGAAGCTTTTAATTATCATGCTCTGGGTAACGATACAAAAGCCCTTGAAACCATTTCCAAGCCTTCGGTAAAAAACCCGACCGATAAAGACGATTTTTTGCGCCATTTCAGGGAAGGTTTAGAGAATTTTTTCCAGGGCATGAGCTTGAGATTTGAAAATGTCGAGTACGCAAGGCATAAAGCCATAAGCAGCCTTACCCATTTTAATAGTGCGCTGGAGAGCATGTTTGAGTTTTCTTATTCTCATCCTCCCGAAGAGCTTGAAGAGCAAGTTATAGCTCAAATTTATAAGATAGTCCTTTATGAATTGGAAAAAGATGCGAAAGCCAAAGCTGATTCAACAGCTTCGCGTGATGTCAAAAAAATTAAGCAAGCGCTTTCAAAATGGCATCATCAGGCACCGGTAAAGGCTAGCCAAGAA
>JAUUWJ010000089.1 GCA_030589175.1 Actinomycetes bacterium | reverse complement strand
TAAGCCCCGAAGATATAGATCTAATTTTATTTACAAGTTTATCACCGGACATGCTGTGCCCTTCAACAGCGAGCATAATACAAGGAAAGCTAGAGTTAGTTAACGCAGCAGCCTTTGACGTTTCTGCAGCATGTGCAGGATTTACTTTTGCCCTGACAACGGCAGAAAGTTTTATTATATCCGGTAAATATAAAAACATTTTAGTTGTTGGAGCAGAAGCAATAAGCCGCTTAATAAATTGGAAAGATAGAAATACTTGTATCTTGTTTGGCGATGGGGCGGGAGTGGCATTGGTGCAGCCTGTAGAACATCCTTACGGCATACTAGAAAGTTATTTAGAAAATGACGGCAATAAAAGCCACTATATTGAAATACCGGCAGGCGCCTCGGCTCAACCGGCAAGTGAAAATACATTAAAAAATAACGAACATTTCTTAAAGATGAAAGGGCAGGAAGTTTTTAAGTTTGCCGTAAGAGTAATTCCTCATGCCATCAATAAAGTATTGAGCAAAACCGATATAAAAATTGAAGAAGTCGATCTTTTTATACCCCACCAAGCAAATTTGCGCATTATAGAGGCAGCTGCCAAAAAATTAAATATAAATAAAAACAAGTTCTTTACTAATTTAGAGAAACTAGGTAATACGTCAACAGCTTCTGTCCCAATAGCTTTAGAGCAAGCTATTCAAGATGGTCATTTAAAAAAGGGTGACATAGTTGTTATAGTAGGATTTGGCGCCGGCTTAAGTCTGGGCGCTAACTTAATTAGATGGAGCTATTAACAGCACGGTGTGCTGTTAAACTAAAAACTTTTAACTAAAAGCGAAAAACTACAATGAAAATTAGAAAATGGGTTAAAATGAGCTTATTTTAGTTTTAGATTGTCGGTTTTATTTATTAGCTTTAGTTTTTGATTAGAAAATAGGTGATTAAATGGCACTAAAGACCGCCTTATGTGAAATACTAAATATAAAATATCCAATTATACAAGGTGGTATGGCTTGGACATCCACCGCGGAACTAGCCGCAGCAGTATCTGAAGGCGGAGGAATAGGCATAATAGGTGCCGGAGGTATGCCTCCAGATGTACTTCAAAAAGAAATTGATAAAGCAAAAACTCTGACTAAAAAACCATTCGGCGTAAATCTTATGCTTATGAATCCGCAGATAGATGAACAATTAGAAGTTTTAAAAGGAGAACAAGTAAGCCTCGTAACCACCGGTGCCGGAAATCCCGGAAAATATTTGGCTGAATTCAAAGATAGAGAGACTAAGGTAATCCCAGTCGTCCCATCTGTAGCAATGGCTATACGAGCAGAAAGGCAAGGTGCTGTTGCTGTAATCGCCGAAGGCACGGAGGCCGGTGGACACATTGGTGAACTCACAACAATGTGCTTAGTACCGCAAATTAGCCAAGCTGTAGATATTCCGGTAATAGCGGCCGGGGGTATAGGCAACGGAAGGGCGATAGCAGCAACTTTAGCTTTAGGAGCTAAAGGTGTTCAAATTGGAACACGATTTATTGTGTCTACCGAGTGCACGGTTCATCAAAAGGTAAAAGATACTTTAATAAAAGCTCGCGACAGAGATACAATCGTTACCGGAAGATCTACGGGTCACCCGGTTAGAGTGATAAGGAACAAGCTCACAAAAGAACTCGAACAACTCGACAGCGAAAATAAAGCAGAAGAGCTTGAAAAAAGATCAACAGGTACTTTACGTAAAGCTATGCAGGAAGGCGATGTTCAGTGGGGAAGCTTAATGGCAGGTCAAGTAGCCGGTATAGTAAATGAAATAAAACCAGCTGCTGATATTTTAAAAGAGCTAGTCGCTGAAGCCGAAGAGACAATAAAAGAAATTCAAGGATATGTCTAGGACAGCCCTTTTATTTGCCGGCCAAGGTAGTCAATACGTTGGCATGGGCAAGGAAATATATTCTTCTTACGAGAAAACAAAAATTTTCTTTGACAAAGCAAGTGACATCACTAATGCAGATATAAAACAGTTGTGCTTTGAGGGCCCGGAAGAAAAACTCAATCAGACAATAAACACCCAAATATGTGTCTTTACTTATAATATGGCCGTCTTCTCCATAATAAAAGACGTAAAAGCTGAATTTGTAGCCGGTCACAGTTTAGGAGAAGTCTGTGCAGCGGTCGCTTCGGGGGCCCTTGAATTTGAAGAAGGGATAAGGCTGGTAAACAAAAGGGCTCAGTTTATGCAAAAAGCGGCTGAAAGTAAAGATGGAAGCATGATTGCCGTATTAGGCCTTAGAGCAGAAGAAATCTCACAAATTTTGAAACCAACAAAAGGTGTTTATTTGTCAAACTTTAATAGCCCCATGCAAACAACAGTCTCCGGAAGCCAAGGCGGCTTAGAAAAAGCCAAACAACTTCTTGACGGAAAAGCAAAAAGAGTAATCGACCTCCCTGTAAGTGGAGCTTTCCATTCACCATATATGCAAAGTGCCGCTAAAGGCTTCTCTAAACATCTAAACAATATCCGCTTTAACAACACAACAGTTCCCTTAATTGCAAATTTTGATGCACAAATTAAAAAGAGCTCCAAAGAAATACAGGAGGCGCTTTCCAAACAGATATCGGCTCCCGTTCGATTTGTTGAAATGCTTAATCTTTTAAAAGAAAAAGATGTTACCAAATTCATTGAAATCGGGCCCGGCAAAATCTTAACAAATCTTACAAAAAGGACTTTAAAAGATATATATAATTTTTCAACAGAAAGTGTTGACAGTATAGAGGCAACCTTAAATAATTTTATAAATACTAATAGGTTTGTAAATTGTTAACCAAAAGGAGTTAATGTGCAGTTAAAAAATAAAGTAGCATTGGTAACAGGCGGTTCCCAAGGTATCGGAAGAGAAATCAGCCTTAAACTGGCTTCAATGGGAGCAAATGTCGCTATTTGCTCTATACCAGAGGCAGGCGAAGATGTAGCGTCAGAAATTAAAAAAATGAGCCTGAATAGCAAAGCTTATATTACCGATGTGAGCAATAGTGAAGAAACTAAAAAACTAATCGAAAATGTTGTTTCAGATTTTGGCGGATTAGATATTCTAATAAATAACGCCGGTATTACGCGCGACGGCCTGGCAATAAGGATGAGTGAAGATGATTTCGATAAAGTTATCGCCGTTAACTTAAAAGGTGTGTTTAACTGTAGCCAGGCAGCTGCTAAAGTATTCATGAAAAACGAAAGCTCTGCGATAGTCAATTTAAGCTCAGTAATCGGCTTACACGGTAATGCCGGACAAGCAAACTATGCAGCCTCTAAAGCAGGCGTTATAGGACTCACAAAAACTTTTGCTAAAGAATTAGCAAAGAGAACTATAAGAGTAAACGCAGTTGCACCGGGATTTATTAAGACAGCTATGACCGATGCCCTTAAAGATAATGTTAAAGAAACAATACTTGATCAGATTCCATTATCACGGCTTGGGACCACAAAAGAGGTCGCCAGCTTAGTTGGCTTTTTAGCATCCGATATGTCATCATATATAACCGGTCAAGTAGTCGTCATAGACGGCGGATTGTTTATATAGTCTAGGCCTTGCCTGGATTTTGATTCGTTCATCACCATGCCTGACGGCAAGCAGGTTTTGGGTTGATCGAATAATATTATTGAAATATGTAGAGAAAGTAATTGTGCTAGGTCGAATGTTCGTTTAAAATATTCTTCAAACTTAGCAAGTTCTTTTTCCTAAGAATGATGAACGAATCAAAAGTAATGTAATAAAGGAGGTAGTTTAATTGGCTGAAACTTATGATGAAGTTAAAAAAATCGTAGTTGAACAACTAAGCGTGGAAGATTCTCAGATCGAACCCGGCGTTTCGTTTGTAGATGACCTGGGTGCCGATTCGCTTGACCTTGTAGAGTTAATTATGGCTTTAGAAGAGAAATTCGAAATTGAGATCTCTGACGAGCATGCCGAAAAAATAACTACGGTCAAAGAAGCGGTTAGCTACATTGACGATAACACATAAATCGCCTTACTGACTTATTTTAAAAAGATCAAATGAAAAGAGTGGTTATTACCGGAATAGGGCCCGTAACTGCCTTGGGTAAAGACAAAGATTCATTTTTCGCATCTCTGTTAGCAGGCAAAAGCGGGATTAACAAAATTGAAAGTTTCGACGTTAGTAGATACTCATGCCAAATCGCTTCGACAATAAAAGATTTTGATCCCGTTAATTATATGGATCAAAAAGCAGCAAAACGCATGGATAAATTTAGTCAATATGCAATTGCTGCAGCCAAAACCGCCATCGAAGATGCTTCTCTAGAAATTAATGAAGACAACCAGTATCAGGTAGGCGTAATTGTTGGAAGCGGAATAGGCGGACTGCTAACGCTAGAAAACCAGCACAAAGTCTTGCTTAGCAAAGGGCCCTCGCGGATAAGCCCGTTTTTAATACCAAT
>JAUUWJ010000103.1 GCA_030589175.1 Actinomycetes bacterium | reverse complement strand
CCAGCTATTGCACCTAAATCACGATATGCCCTTGTTGCCGCAACTGCGGTATTCACGGCCGCCTCCGCCCCTGCAATGCCTCTAAACTTTCTATCTTTGGCTATCCCAACCGCATTTAGTGCTTGCGCTGTGTTTTGTGCAAGGGATGCAGCAGCATTCGCCGCGTTTAAATCCATTTTTAATTTTTTATCAGTGTTACTTTTAATTAGGTCCAGTGATTTCTTTTCAAATTGCGTTTTTATATCAAACTTAATTTTCTCTGCTCGCTTAACATCTTCCACGTTTTGATCGATAAACATGAACTTTTTAACGTAGGACTCTGCGAGCTTTTGTTCTTCGTTTAGCAATCCGGTTTCAATGGCTTGGATTTTTGTTTCTATGGCTTTTGCTAATTCTGCGCCTTCTTCATCAGCTCCACCAATTGTCACCGGCTTTTCTATGACTAATTGAGATTGCAATTCTGCTAATTTCTTTTCATTTACTATTAACGATGATATTACAGTATCAATTCCTGCGACTGTTTTTGTGTACTCTTTGGCTATTTCGATTGCTCTACGCTGACTAGCCATAACTTCTTCAAGCGATTCGACATGGGCTTTTAATTCTCGCTGAGGTATTTTTCCAGAAATACGAGTAAAAAAGTCCTTTAAGTCTGGTAAAAATTCTTTGATTGTTTTAGCTAAGGCTTCGATATCACCGGCAAAAGTAACCGCTAATAATTGACCGGTAATTCTTGCGCTTGCACCGATCCGAGTGATTGCATCATTAGCTGCTGCAATCTGATTGGCGTCTACCTGCGAGAGAGTGCCGCCCATAGCGTCGTACTCTTCTCTGAGCTTTCGTATACCTTCGCCACCTTCGGCCATTGTAGAGAGCATACGCGAGCCAGAACGACCCATTAAATCCATTGCAATCTGTGTTCGCTTGGCTGGGGCTTCTATTTTATTGATTGCATCTGCGATTGTCTCAAATTGCTGGCTTGGCCTGAGATTTATAATATCTTTTATCTCTACACCCAAATCTTCTAAGGCTGTGGCCGCTGTGCTTAATCCATCTTCGGCATCAGTGATACCTTTTTGGAGTTTGGCAAATGAATTAGCGATATCCTCAAAGCTTACGCCGGTTATTTCTGCGACGTGCTGATATTGACTCAATGCTTCGGTGGACTCATTTAATCGAATGGATAGTTTTTGAAGATTATCACCAGCAGATAGGGCGCTCTTCGTCATTGCAATAAATCCAGCAGCAACGGCAACGGCAACTAAAGCAGCCCTTTTGCCAAATCTCTTCAATGCTTCGGCTGACTTTGTTGAAAAACGACTAACAGACTTTCGAGCCTTCGACATATCTCGTGTAAGTCTTTCTGAGTTAGCGGATAGGTATAATTTAAGTGAACCACTAGCCATTTCTTTCAGCCTTTATTTTAAAGTATGCCTTCCAGCCTTCAAACTGCGACACTGACATTTCCAGTATTTCATCCACTGTTTTATGTAAAATTTCAGCCAAACTATAAGCCAAAAATAAATCAGTATCGCTAATTAGTTTTTTTCGATTTCCTCTAAATCTTCACTGGTTGCCATTTCTAATACGATTGTCTCGACTACTACCGGGTCAACCTCTCGCATTATTTCTGTGAAGTTTGCGCCTTTGAACATTCTATTTCCGTTTTCATCTAATGATCGAAGGATTAAAGTTCTAGCGGCATATTCAAATGGATTTTCAGCATATTTATTTAGCTCGCCTTTAGTCTTTAATGACATAGGCTTATAAAAAATACTGCATCCCCATTCAGGAACCTCAATTTCTTTTGGCTCGTTAGATAGCTGTTGCTGAAAATGACCTCTAGCATTATCCAGAATACTCATGCTGGAACTGCGCCCCAAGTTAATGCACCACTACCTTGATAAGAGAATGATCGGCTAATTATTCCATCGATTGCACCGCCCATTGAAATACCAGTGATTAAAGCTGTTCCGGTTGCGAATTCATCGCCGGTTGTATCGCCTTCTGGATACAAATTAAGAGTGATACTTGCCCCGATGGTCAAAACTTCTTGACCGCTGGTATCTGTTTCATCCCAAAAGCATTCAATAGAACCAGTCCACGACGTTCGACCTATTTGCATGGTTGTTGTTGTGGCATCTAAAGTTGAGTCATCGATAGTTGCCGCTGATTCGTCTATTGTCCATGCTGTAACTTCGGCGATTGTATCTGTGCCGGTCTTTACAACCCCTTCCGAACCTTTATGATTTGCCAATTTACTATCTCCTATTCAATATAACTAACTGTAAAATACTGCTCAACATTAGACTCATCCAAATCACTGTCGTATGAATCAAATTCGTTTTCAATCATTATGTTTCTAATATCCGTACTTGAAACTGTGCCTGTATATCTTTGCAAAGCTGCTTGTACTTGAGTAGCTACTGCTACCGCGCCCGATAATGTACTTGCAATGCTTATCACTCTACACTGAGCCTCACACATGCCAGAATCACCATTGATTGCTGAAACTCTTTCTATTCCATTTACTTCAAAGTAAACACATGGCTTTGCGGTGTCTTGTGTTATTTCTTTTGAATATATTCTCGTACTTACTAAACTTGTTAAAGCTGAGTAATTAGATAGTCTTGAATATATTGCGTCGCGTAATGCCATTATCTCATCAACATTTTCATAGCTTCTTTTTCAAAAGCTTTAATCATTGTGGATTGAAAGTCTTTTATCGACTCTGTTTTTTCACCGCGCAATGCCGTATCTAAAAATGGTGTCGGCTTAATGCCCCGCTTAGTCCCTTTAATTAGAAACCTAGCGTAATAAGCGTCTTTAAATTTGCCCTTCTGTTTCTTTAGCTTTAACGCTTTGACCTTTAGATTTCTTTTTAATTTATTTTTTATAAATCTAGTCTGTGTATCAATAGAGCTTGTTTCAATTATTACCGCTGCGCCATACTTCGCCTTAACCGTTCGATGCTTAACACTTCTTAGTAAAACGCCCGTATGCTTTTTAAAATTGGCTTTTATTTCTCGCCTAACTCTTGATTTAATCCTTTTTACACCACCTCTAAGCCCAGCGATAAGGAATTTTCTTTCTGTTTTAATGGGGAATTTAGTTAAGAACTTTTCCAGTTCTTCGCCGCCTTCTAATCTATGGGAAAAGTTCACGACTGCTCCTCAACCATTAAAATTAATTCTCTGTTTCTTTCTTCGGTGTTGATGATTGAAATAATATCAAAAATTCGATTATCCCAATTAATTCTCATGTCTACCGTGACTCCCGATAGATATCTCATTGATACTCTACCCGTAACAACCGACTGTAATTCATTGTTAGCCAAGTATTCTTTACCTGACAACGGGGAGACTTGCGCCCATGTCCATTTGTACGTTGACCAGGTTGTTTCGTCTTCACCGAGTGTATTTTTTGTCTCGGTTCGTTGTTCAATGACAACTTTATGATTTAATCTTCCACCTAGCAAAACGTCATTATCCGATATGGTGTTAATAATGATTCGTAAGTCATTTCTAACTGATCTCTTTCGTTAGGAAAAAGATTTCCGTAAAGCAATTCGATTTTAATTTTTATTGCGCTTTTAATTGGCTCCGGAACCGCACTCGCCGCACCATAACCACAAACAAATCTTATTTCTACTGCGTTTTCTCTGTCGTACACGTAAGGCCATGTTTGACTATAAGCAAGATTAACACGGCCAGGATCGCTATCAGTAACAACGTCATAAACAGTATTAGCAATAGTTTGTTGAGCGTTAGACGAATCATAATACTTAACAGAAGTCACCGACTGCAATTGTCCGTAAGGTAGTGTATTCACATAATCAAAATCGTTAAGGAAATAATCCCACGTCTGAGTTATAAATCTTCGCCAAGTGTAAATCTCTGCAAGTTCAGTAGCCGCCGTGATTAAGCTATTTATTAGCTTGTCGTCGTCGTTTGCCGTTACCCGAAGATGTTTTTTTACTTCGCTTAGCGTTACCGGTTTTGCTGTTGGCGCTGTTACTAACGTTTGTGACATCTTGAGCTTTGCCTCTGCGAATCCATGTGTTAGCTGAAGGGTCGGGCAAGTCATAAACCTGCCGGACCTTAAATACTTCGACCACTTCAAAGTTGTGGTCTAATATTTCCTCATTCGTTAAA
>JAUUWJ010000233.1 GCA_030589175.1 Actinomycetes bacterium | reverse complement strand
AATAAGTTCCGCCTGAGTTTACGGTTAATGCCCCGTCTATGCCAGAACCTGTATCTATATTAGAAGACAGCTGAATATTCCCGGGAGAAGTAGCTGTGTCAACTTGGTTTCTAGTTGTTGCCTCACTAGTAGTAGAAGCATTACTTTCAAAATCAGCTTGGGCTGTCCATTCAGAATAAAGAGAAGCTCCGGAAGTCGGTCTTTGATTAGGGATAAGAACAAGAGCCAGCACAAGAGCCAGTACCGATATTGTACTAATCGTTACTGTTATAAATCTTTGCTTTTTGTTTAGCTTTTTTGCTTTTGTATTAATCCATAACATATTTTTTACCAAGAACTAATAACTAATAACTTCTAAAAAAGCTTTAGCTTTTTTAGTTAAAAAAAACTGCTCCTCTAAAAGGTTTTGCTTATGGGATGTAACTTGGCGGTAGTTATGGCTTTCAGGAGGGTATTAGCCTCTTTCCCTTCGGCAGCTGGGCTATCCATAAGGTGGTATAATTGATATAACAACCCTATTTGGACCCCTAGCTTTGCGTCCCCCAGTTCTCCGGGGTTTGCCTTTTTCGAGGAGCAATATTATTTTTTAAAGGTTCAATAAAGAAGCTCTTTCAAGCTTATGCTATATTATCGGCACTTTTAGTGGTCAACTTTAGTTATTTTGGTATTTTTTTTGAAACGTTATCCCAGCTTAATAGGCATAAAAATAAAAAAGTTAAAATATGTTTATAAAAAGGAGGATTAACATATTTTTTGTAAGTATTATGAGAAAAGTCGCCAGGGAAGAAATGGAAAAAATACGACAATAATAGTAGGTTGAGACTAACCAACTATCTTAATTAACCATAATTTAGAAATCTCACTATCACGATCTATAGTGTGGTAGTAAGGATCAAATTTGATATTCTTGGTGTTCTTATTCTGTAAAATTCACGGTCTAGGAACATACTTGTACGATTAAAATATTATTGCTAGATTATCTAGGTAGCTATGATTATTGCAATAGACGGTCCGGCCGCTTCTGGGAAGTCAACAATTGCCCGGAAAGTTGCCAAGAAACTTAACTACAGATATGTAAGTACTGGTGCAATGTATAGAGCTATTACTTACCGGTCCCATAAAGAAAAAGTTGATGTCTATGATGAAAAAGCGCTTGCAAGAATAGCTCAGAAATATTCAGTTACTTTTGTCAAGAAAAACAGCGAGCAAAGAGTAATGATTGATGGTGAGGATGTCACAGACTACCTATATACACCTAAGGTCGATAGCATGGTTTCGTTTGTAGCTCGAAGTGTTGCTGTAAGAGAGCAGCTTGTAAAGCAACAAAGAAGCCTAAGCAAAGCTGGCGATGTAGTTATGGAAGGGCGAGACATAGGTACGGTTGTCTTAGAAAATGCCGATGTAAAAATATTTCTTACGGCAAGTGCTAAGGAGAGGGCAAGACGACGCACAAAAGAATTGGAGAGTAGAGGACATTATTGCAGCGAAGAAAGATTAATACGAGAGCTTGTAAATCGCGACAAAATTGATTCAACCAGGAAGGTATCTCCTTTGACAAAAGCTTGTGGTGCCTTCTCAATCGATACTACGGGCAAGACGATAGAAGAAGTTGTTGATTTAATTATGCAGATAATAAACGAAAGCAGCGCGTCTGCTAAAGCAAAATGATTTGTGAGGTATAGGTGTGGCGTAGAGCGACCTATTTGTTTCTTTATAGTTATTTTAGATTATTTCACCGTTTAAAAATATACGGAAAAGAAAACATTCCAAAGAAAGCAGCTTTCATAATGGTTTCCAATCATATGAGCTATTATGATCCTCCGTTGATTTGGGCGACAAGCTATCCTCGCATTGTCAATTTCATGGCTAAAGAACAGCTTTTTAAGGTTCCCGGCTTTGGTTTACTGATCCGTTTACACTTTAAAGCTTTTCCGGTAAAGACAGATAGAATAAACAAAAAGGCTTTATCAAGAGCTATAC
>JAUUWJ010000065.1 GCA_030589175.1 Actinomycetes bacterium | reverse complement strand
AGACATCAGGAGCCTGAACGCAATCCAGCCAAAAAGTTACATGGAATACCTTTCGCTCTTCTCTGACCTTAGGAAACGAGGACACATAACCGGTATGGAAGGAGTAAACTTAGATTCTCAGTTCTTTGATGCCCTAAATGTCCGCTATGTGTTGGCATTAAAACCGCTTCAAAAAAATCTTTACCACTGGCTAGACAAAGAAAAAATTCCCAAAATGAGAAGTGAAAAGGAAGTTTGGTATAAGACTCCTTTCGCCCTTAATATGAATTTTCCACTTGATGTTAAATTCTTAAATTTCAGAACAAAAACGGCAATCGAAAGGGATTTAAAAATCGAAGTCTTTCCGGCTGATAAAGAACCTATTACTCTATTTGCAAAGAGAGTTAAATCCGGCAAGAATACTTATCGAGCCAATATCTCCACTATCGCGGGCCAATATATAAACATCAGCTTCAGCTCGGAGGTACTTATAAACTCACTTCATTTGACTAATGGGGGTAACTTAAATGAAAAGTTCAAGCCCGTGTTTCATGATAATAAAGTAAGGTCACCGGTCACAGTTTATGAAAACAAAACCGTTATGCCAAGAGTTACAGTTGTTGATAAAGCGATCTTTGCAACGAAAAACAAGACTCATGTTATTAAAGAGTTAAATATCAGAAAAGAGGCCTTGGTAGAAACAAAGGTAAGGCTTAAGGACAATAAAAAATTAAAATATAAGACAAATGTCAAAATTTATGAGTCTCAGAAAATTGACGTTCAAGTAAAAACAAATAAGAAATCGCTGCTTGTTCTGGCCGATACTTACTTTCCCGGCTGGAAGGCCTACGTTGACGGCAAGGAGAGTAAGATAATAAAAACCAATATCATGTTTCGAGGAGTTATCGTCGACTCAAAAACCAAGAAAGTAACCTTTAAATATGAACCAGACTCCTACAAGGCAAGCTTATATCTTTTCGGTTTCGGCTCTTTACTATTATTCGGTTTGAGCCTTGTAGGAGATTTATTTCTTAACCGATAGAACAAAACCTTCGCCAACCGGAACCAATATGCTCTCCAGTTTCGGATGGTTTAAGACAAGTTCATGCCATTTTTTGAGTTCCGGGCTTTCAATCTCTATCTGGCCTTCTTCTACCCAGCCGCCTTCTAAGGCATTATGAACAAGCAGTAATCCGCCGGGCCTCAACAAGCGAATACAATGGTCTAAATCGATAAAATAAAAAGCTTTATATTCGTCCATAAAGCAAAGATCAAACGCAATGCTCATTTCTTCTAAAACCGGTGTAGCTTCGCTTTCAATCAGCTCGACAATATTTCTATCTAATTTTTTGAAGTGCTCAGCAGCTAACCTAGAATATTGCTCTTCCCGCTCAATTGTTATTAATTTGCTTAATTCCGGCAGAGCCCTTGCCAGCCAAACAGTAGAGTAGCCTATGCCGGTTCCTAATTCTAAAACTTTTTTTGCCCTACTAAGTTTGGCCATTAGGTAAAGGAACTTTCCTTCGTGAGATGAAATTGCCGGAACTTTGGTTTCTTTAGCCTCTTCCTTGATTTCTTTTAGAAGAGAATCTTCTTCCGGCGCTATAGTTTGTAAATATTGGTCAATGTCAGCTCTAAATATGGTCATCAGATCTCCAGCATCTATTGTCTACAATCTACAATCTGTTACTTTATTTTCCACTTACGTTCGTATTCCAATCGGTATTCTTTGAGATCTTCGGCTTGTGATAACCATTTTTCCGCAACCGTGTAACCTGCAGAATCATTAAGGTAGGTGTCTATTGCCTGTCTGTAAAGCTTTACCGCCCGCTTTACATAATTGTCAGCCATAGCCCGGCCTTCCAATTTAAAAATATTTATGCCTGATTCAATGTAGAGAGGTAAATCTCTTAAGCCAACCTGGTCATTGCGCCTCATCAAACAACCTTTTGCCAAAGTCGAGCCGTTTTCTCTTAATTCAAAAGGACGCTTGCAAACTAAGTGACACTCGCCTTTTGTATTATTTTGCCCGTATACCCTGTGAATATTTCGTTCTTTATCAAATTTGATCTTTTGTTCAAAATGGCTGCTCATATAGCAGTTGCCATCGTACATAAAACAAATTCCGCCATGCGCAAAAACTTCAAGGCGACAGCTCACCGCTTTGCGGATTCTTTTTATATCTTCCAGATTAGGCATACTACGTGAAACAACTATTACATCTGCGCCGTTTCTTTCATAAAAAGCGGCGGTCTTATCACTTGATACGGATGCTTGAATACTAACGTGTGCTTCAATATTCTTAAAATTGTCTTTCACGTATCTCAAAGACCAAATGTCACTCACTACGATTGCATCAGCTTCCATCCGGTAAATATCTTCAAGAGCATCTTTGAAAAAATCCACGTCATATGACTTTGGAAAAATGTTCGCCACAACGTAGGCTTTTTTTCCTTTGCTATGGATAAGCTTAATTGTTTTATCGAGTTCTTCTTTATCGAACTCGGCTCGGCGCGGGCGCATACTTACACCGCTCAAGCCCAGGTAAAGAGCATCGGCGCCTTCCTCAATTGCATACTGTGCAGCTTTAAAACTTCCTGCCGGCGCCAGCAATTCTACATCAAGCATCACGATTTCACCTCTTGCTTTGAAGCTACATAATCATGACCGGTTTTTCCGAAAAACCAACCGTTACACAATCCGTAATCAGCTAGTCCCTCTAATTCCTTCAAGTATTTGCTTGCCTCTTCGCCATTCATACAATTTTTAAAGATATTGGCTACCTTGTTTATCTTTTGAGCAGAATCTTGATACATTTCCAATCTCCAGAAACAGGATTTAATATTTTTCAGTTTCTCAACCTGCTCAAGTAAACAAAAGTCTGCAGCAGTGACATTTGCTCTTCCAATGCTACGCATTCTAAATCCGTTCTTGACCAAAATATGAGGTTTATTACACTGCTGTTGACACTCGCTTTGATAGGCGTTTTTCAATAAACAATCATAAGCAAATCCTAAAGCTAAGTTCCCGTAAACAACTATTTCCGTATCAGACTCCACCTGCCCCGAAATTTCAGTAAGCTCATCTAAGGTAAGCTCGCTGTTGGGAATAATTGTTGTTACACCATCTCTTTCATATTCTTTTGCTGCACTTGAATGGTAAATATTAATAAAATGACCTGCACTTATCTTTAAAGAGGGCCATTTCTTTATAAAATCAAGCATGCCAACATCGTTAACTTCTACCCCGTCAAGGCCACATTCAACTGCTTCTTCAATAAGTTTTTCTAGCAGATTAAAATCATCACTTTGCATTATGGGCGGTGTTACCAGATAAGACTCGAGCCCTAGCTCTTTTATCTCAGCAATTGCCTGTTTCAAGCTTTCAGGCTCAAGTAAAAAAGAAGAGACTTTTTCCAGGCAATACGGATAGCCCAGGTAGTAGCGGGCAAACAAAGATTTATCTAATTCGTTAAAAGTATTGTAATTTTGTACTGTTACCGTTAATCCTTCAGTCATTTTGTCCAAGATCCAATGTCTAACATCAAATGTCTAGACTAGGGCTTGCTTCCCCAGTGAACACAAGCAATTCCTCCTGAAAACCGCCTGAATTGTACATCAACAAAGCCTGCTTCTTGCATTAGTTCCTGATAACGCTCCTCTGTATACCAGACTCTTATTGAATCAGGCAAATAATTATAAACACCACTCTTATCTCGAGCTACTAATGCTCCTACTTTTGGCATGATGTTATATGAATACCAGTTGTACATTGCTCGCCAGATACGATTGTGCGGAGAATAAAACTCCAGGCAAGCCATCTTTGCCCCCGGTTTAAGAACTCTATACCATTCTGCCAACGCATTTGGAGCCCTTAAATGACGAGCAGCCGTACCGATTGTCAAAAAATCGAATGTTTTATCTTCAAAAGGCAATGCTTCGGCATCGGCTAAAACATGCTCAATATTATCAAGTCCGTGTTTTTTAGCCTTGAACTTACCTACTTCCTGCATAGCTTCATTAAAATCAAGAGAAATCACCTTACCGCTCGGCCCTACAATTCTTGCAAGCAATATAGCTATGTCATTTGTTCCCGCACAAACATCTATGCCTGTCTGGCCTTCTTTCGGTTCAACAACTTTAGTAGTAAATCTTTTCCAGGAATAATGCCGGCCGAAACTCATAACTGTGTTGGCAAGATCATACTTTTTGGCAACAGAAGTAAAGAAATGTTGAACACGCTTCGGATCCTCAGGTCTTTTTACGTCCTTTAGGTCTTCGGCTATTTTATAAGTCTCAATTTTTGCTTTTTGTTTTTTATTATTTTTCGTCAACTCTTCAGTTGGCATATATGCTCCTATAAAAATAATGATGATACTAAAATCAATAACATCGCCAATGGATACAGGCATGAGCGGTTAAACAACTTCATTGACTGCTCAGGCACCGCCTTTCTCACCAAGTTCCATCCCGGAACCAATAGAAAATAAATTCCAAATAGCAAAGCTACTATAGCCCATACAAGAGACTCGGTAGATATCCAAATCATTGGCAAACTCACAATGATTGTAAGAATAAGAAATACAATTATTATCATCGCCGCAGCCTTACAACCTAGTGTAGCCGGAAATGTCTTTATACCGATTTCTTTGTCTTCTTCAACATCATTAAAGTCGTTTGGAATATTGCGGCCGCCTATTTCCCATAAAAACGTCCATGCTACAAACAACCAAAACAATACCGAATAAACAGAGCTAACTGCCAGCCACCCAGCCACTCCCCCTAAGGTCACAGCTATAGCTACTGAAATAGTTTTCAAAGAACTTCTTCTGCTTAATAAAGAATAACCGGTCACAAAGGTGGCTATTATCGGTAAAATCCATATCAATACGGGATTAATGTAATAAATTCCCAGCATGCTTATAATGGCCATTACCAAAATCCAGCTCAGCGCCAATCCTAAACCGATTGTGCCTTGAGCCAATGGATGCCTTTCAAAAGCAGAACCTATATCAAAACCGTCTAGCTCCCTCAACTTGCCTTCGAAACGCTTCTTATCAATAGGCACATCCAGCAAATCATTAAAAGCAACTAGTGAATAGCTACCCGTAATGCAAGCTATTGAACCTATAATAATTACGTCCCATTGAGGGAACCGCCCCAAAGCCAAAAATGCGCCTAAGGCAGCTTGGGTAAGTACAAAAAACCCGATAAGTGCCCGGGAAAATCCTAGAAGGGCTACAAGTTGCTTGGCCAAAGGCTGCCATACTCCAGTAGCCGAAACTAACGCGTTTTCTTCTGTCAATTCAAAATCTTTCATTATTCAATCGCTGGAATTTTTGTAAAAGTCAAGTTACCATTTGCCCGTTTCAATAATAATTAAACGCATAATCCTCGGGTAACACCTTATTTTACCACAGCAGGAGCAACGCTAAAAGTACATATCCATCACATAAATAGAATAAACGGACACTTGCTTAAGATATAACCAAG
>JAUUWJ010000243.1 GCA_030589175.1 Actinomycetes bacterium | reverse complement strand
GGCAAATACTTAAATAAACGGTATAATATTTTGAAATTTTTAAATATTTTTGTAAATTGCGTTTCAATCCTTCCATTAAAAGCCTTTTTGTTGTTAAGATAGGAATTGTGTTTATGCTCCTAGAGTAAGAGTTACTCAATAGATAGATAAAAAGGGCTTTATGTCTCCGGTAACTTTCAAAGCTGCCACAAACTCGAAAGGATGACTCTGTTTTATCTTTGGTTTTATTTTCAGAAGTCTCAACCTCTTGTTTAGGTTTAGACTATTTCTTAAATATATTAATGAGGAGATACCAAAGATAAAACTTGTGGTTAGCTTTTTGTCTTAGTAGGTTTATGTGATTTTATCAGTTCAACGACCACTTTGTTGTTTTTAAGTTTAGTAGTTATAGTTTGCCCTGGTTTATACTTTCCTTTTAATAAATCTTCAGAAAGAGGGTCCTCAATCCAACGCTGAATTGCTCTTCTGAGCGGCCGGGCTCCGAAAGCCGGATCGTAGCCTTCTTTGGCGAGAAATTCTCTAACGGGCTTAGAAAGCTCGACTTCGATGCCTCGTTCTTGTAATTGTCGTTGTAACCTGGCAAACATGAGGTCTACGATCTTGAGAATATGATCTTGGCTCAACTGATGGAAAACGATGATATCATCGATACGGTTGAGAAGCTCCGGTCGAAACTCCTTCTTTAATTGGCTCATAACTTTATCTTTCATATCTTGATATGAAACGCTTTTTGTATCAGATGAAAAGCCGAGGGGTGTAGCTTTGGCAATATCTCTGGCTCCGACATTTGAGGTCATGACCAGAATTACGTTCTTAAAACTCACTGCTCGTCCTTGAGCATCGGTAAGTCTTCCATCTTCTAGTATTTGCAGCAATAAATTGAATACATCGTTGTGAGCTTTCTCTATTTCATCAAACAGAACCACTGAATAAGGCCTTCTTCTAATTTGTTCGGTGAGCTGGCCACCTTCTTCGTGACCAACGTAGCCCGGAGGAGAACCGATTAGACGGCTCACTGTGTGCTTTTCCATATATTCACTCATATCTATTTGAATTAGAGCGCTTTCATCACCGAAGAGATATTCGGCGAGCGCTTTTCCAAGCTCTGTTTTACCGACGCCGGAAGGACCCAGGAAAATAAAAGAGCCGCTGGGACGTTTTGGATCTTTAAGGCCAGCTCTTGAGCGCCTTATTGATTTAGCAATTGCACTGACTGCTTCGTCTTGAGCTATAACTCTTTTATGAATTCCTTTTTCCATACTTAAAAGCTTGGTTGTTTCTTCTTCGGTAAGTTTAAAAACAGGAATGCCGGTCCAGCTGGAAACGATCTGGGCAATATCTTCTGCATCAACTTTAGCCTGGTCGGGATCATTTGGAACACTAAAGTCTTCTTCTTTCTCCCTTTTATTCTTGACGAGCTTCTTTTCCGTATCTCTATAAGCTGCCGCTTTCTCAAATTCTTGAGCTTCGATTGCGGCTTCTTTTTCTTTTCTCACCTTTTTGACATCATCTGCGAGTTTTTTAAAATCAGGAGGCTCTGTCATCATTTTTATTCGCAATCTTGAAGCGGCTTCATCGACCAGGTCGATTGCCTTATCTGGCAGAAAGCGATCAGATATATATCTATCAGCCATGTTAGCTGCGGCAATAATTGCTTCATCGCTAATAGAAATACCGTGATGAGCTTCATAACGGTCTCTTAAGCCTTGCAGGATTTCTACTGTTTCTGCGACAGATGGTTGGCCAACCATAACCGTTTGAAAACGTCTTTCTAAAGCCGCATCTTTTTCTACGTGTTTTCGATACTCGTCAAGTGTTGTCGCTCCGATAGTCTGCAGTTCGCCGCGGGCTAGCATAGGTTTTA
>JAUUWJ010000191.1 GCA_030589175.1 Actinomycetes bacterium | reverse complement strand
AACGTAGTTTATCGACAACAGATTCTATACTTTGGACTTCGTTGTACAAATAGAAAACTTGTACGCATCGCTTAAGCTCTTTTTTTATTGAGTTAACGGCAAGTTCTGATTTGTACGGGCCAACGTGAGTAATCACGGGGTGACGATTATCCGGCGGTGTTTCTATTACACTTAAATCTCGGATACCAGATAAGGCCATTTGAAGCGTGCGCGGGATAGGGGTCGCCGAAAGAGTTAAAAAATCAACGTCAGTTTTAAGCGGCTTTAATTTTTCCTTGTGATTTACGCCAAAGCGCTGTTCTTCATCAACCACAATGAGGCCGAGTGATTTTGGTTTAATATCTTTTTGCAAAAGGCGATGGGTCCCTATTAGGATATCTACTTTTCCGTGATTAAAATCATTTGCAATTTTTTGCTGCTCAGATTTTGATTTGAAACGGGAGAGCACTTGAATAATTACGGGGTAAGGATTCAGACGGCTGGTGAGAGTTTTATAATGCTGCTGAGCAAGAATAGTCGTTGGGACTAAGAAAAGAACTTGTTTTGAGTCTTGAACAACTTTAAAAGCGGCTCTTAGGGCAACCTCAGTTTTTCCGTAACCTACATCTCCGCATATAAGGCGATCCATGGGTTTGTATTGCTCTAAATCATGTTTTACTTCATCGATGGCACTCATCTGGCCTTCGGTTTCTTCAAAAGGAAAATCATCCTCCAACTGGCGTTGCCAGGGCGTATCCTTTGAAAATTTTAACCCTTTTGCCTGATTTCTCCGGGCGAAAAGCTCAAGTAAATTTACGGCTAGCTTACGGACGGACTTTTTGACCTTCTTTTTGGTTAAATTCCATTTGTTTGAGTCGAGCTTTGAAATTTGAGGCTCTTTTTCACCGGCTCCTATGTAGCGAGAGACTCTATCCATTTCACTAACCGGAACAAGGAGCTTATCACGTCCGGCGTAGCCTAATTTAAGATATTCGCGTTTTACATTATCGATCTCTCTGGTTTCAAGCCCTTCGTATTTGGCTATGCCGTGGCTTATATGGACTACATAATCATCAAGCTTAAGGTCTTCAAAAGAAGATATTCTTACATGGCCACTATGAAGCTTTGGCGGAAGTTTTTGCAGTTGCCTGATAAAAATGTCTTTATCACTTAAGACGGCTATTTTTTCTTCAGGCCAGACAAAGCTGTTCTCGATTTTGTGAGTTGTAAGCAAAATAAGGGGCTTTATAATAGCTAAGCCTCTTCGAAGTTCTTCGCTAAAGAAACGCCAGCTTAAGAGCATTTCTTTAAAACGAGCTCTTTTACCTTCTTCCTGTATGTTTATGACGGTCAAGTAACCTTGGCTTTGTTTTTCCTTTAAGAAATTATGGATTTGTTCAAATTGTCCGGCGCTAAATTCAAGTTTTTCAAAGCCTAAATCTACTTTTTGACTTTCTTTGGAAAGCAGTGTTAGGTCTAGGATCGCTTTATTGTCAATGAAGGAAAGGTCGCAATCACATTTGTTTTCGACAAGGGAGAAGTCTTCAAAGATAAGCAAGTGTTTCTCGCTTAGATAGTCTTTAAGGCCCGCTGTTGGTTCATCTTCAAAAGAGCAGGGCGCAATTGTTACATCACTAAGAATATTATGTGAGCGTTGATTAAAGGGATCAAAGTTACGTATCTCCTCTATCGAGTCGCCGAAATATTCAACTCTTACCGGAGATTCTTGAAGCGTCGGATAGATATCACAAATATTACCGCGAATACTGAATTGGGCGGGGGAGTCTACCTGATATTGACGGCTGTATCCTAAAGTTACAAGTTTCTTTGCTAAGCTGGTCAACTTCAATTCTTGATTAATTTTTAAAGAAATCGATTTTGATATTTTTTTAGGAGCAAGTATTTTCTCAGTTAGCATTTCAGAGCCTAAGCAAACAACCGCGCCACCTTTTTTTAAAGAGTTCAATCCATTTAGATATTTGCTTTTAACTTGAGGGGTGTCATCAATTTGGACATTCGGAAGATGATTAGCAGGGAAGAAATGATTTACTTCAGCAGCTAGCTCGCAAGCACGCCCATCATCAATGGCAATAACTATCACCGCTCTGTTTGTTGTTTTAGCTATAAGTGAAATAGTATAGGCTCTGGCAGAAGAACTCACTCCGGCCGAAATATGAAAAGGCAGAGAAAGCTCTTGGCCAAGATTTTTAATTTTCTTATTCTTTTTGCCTATTTTCAGTAAAAAATCTAACATTTAAAAAACAAATCCTAAATTCTAATATCGAAATTCCAAACAAACTCTAAATTCAAATGTCCAAATTTTCCAAATTAACTTTATAGTTATTCGAATTTTGAACATTAGATATTGTTTAGGATTTAGGATTTAGTGCTTAGTATTTGTTTTTCCATGAATTAAACCCTAAATTCTAATCCCTAAATCCCAAACAACGCCAAATAGCCCCGCTTCTTTAAAGTAGGGCCATCTTAATCTATTTAATTAAAAACTGAATTAATCTAAAATAACTAATTATACTTATTCATTACGTATTTTAGGCCGAATTTAACCAGGTCGATTATAGCATCGACTCCCTTTGTCAATGCAAATTGAACATTTTCTAATTCGGCTTTTTTA
>JAUUWJ010000058.1 GCA_030589175.1 Actinomycetes bacterium | reverse complement strand
AACGGTATTTTATGCAAGGGCTGTTTTAATAAAAAATCAAATTTGACCCTACCTGCTGTTTTTGCAAATTCTTCGGCTCTCATATTGATAACTTCGGCATCTTCGAGCTTTAATTCCTTAGTAATATGATCTAAAAAATTGCTCTTTTTTTTATTTGCTTCCAGAAGTGTGAGCTTAAGACCGGGCAGGACAATTTTTAGAGCCAAGCCGGGAAGTCCGGCTCCCGCTCCTATGTCAAGCAAGCTTTTTCCAGGTAAAACACATTTTGTCGTCAAAACACTTAGAGAATCAAGGAAATGTTTTTTCACAATTTCGCTGCGCTGTGTTATCGCTGTTAGGTTAAACTTCTCACTGAAAATGCGAAGTTGTTTCAGATAAGTATCAAACTGGCTGACCTGGTGGTCGGTAAGCACTGTGCCCAGCTTCTTGCTACCCGTCTCAAGAATCCTAAGATATTCTTTCATTAATTCCTCAAATAAATGTGCAGAATAGATATGTCTGAAGGCCTTACTCCCGGTATCCTTGAAGCTTGCCCGAGAGAGGCCGGCTTTACTTTATTCAGCTTTTCTCTGGCTTCAAAGGACAGGGTTTTGATTTCGGAATAATCTGTATCGCGGGGGATTTTTGCATGTTCGAGCCGCTGAAACCGGCTAATCTCATCCATTTGTTTGTTGATGTAGCCCTCGTATTTTATTTTTATCTCTACCGATTCTCTAAGGTCAGAGGATATATTTTTAAGAAAAGGGGCTTCTAGCATTGACATTTTTACAGCCGGCCGTTGGAGTAAACCGTATGCAGGCTCGCTGTGCTTTATTTTGCCCTCGTTGCTTTCACTTAAATACCCGTTTACATCGGCGGGCGCTACTTTATATTTTTTGAGCTTGTAAATAATCTCGCTAACCTTTTCTTCTTTTTTCTTTATTTCTTTCAACTGGCTCTTTGTTGCCAGGCCTATCCGGCAAGCTATCGGCCTGAGCCTAATGTCCGCGTTGTCACAACGTAACATCAAGCGATATTCCGCCCTGGAAGTAAACATTCTATAGGGTTCATCAACTCCTTTGGTTACCAAGTCATCAATAAGAACGCCGATGTAAGCTTGTGAGCGATCAAGAATCAAAGGAGACTCACTCTTAACTTGTCGAGCAGCGTTTATTCCCGCCATGAGACCCAGAGCGGCCGCTTCTTCATATCCAGTCGTCCCTATAACTTGACCTGCTAAATAAAGTCCTTTCACTTCCTTCGTTTCCAGGCTTAGCTTGAGCTGCTGGGGAGGAACCAAATCGTATTCCACTGCATAGCCCAATCTCATGATCTTAGCTTCTTCAAGTCCTGGGACGGTCCTGATAATCTCTTCTTGTAAAGATGCGGGCATCGCGGTAGTTAGTCCTTGAAGATACATTTCCTGAGTTAATCTCCCTTCCGGTTCAACAAAAACCGGGTGAGACTCTTTGTCCGGAAAGTTAATAATCTTAGGATCAATCGAAGGAGAGTATGGGGGGCCGTGACTCTTTAGGCTTCCACTTTTTATTGGGGAATATTTGAGGTATTTTTTAACGACCGTTTCCGTTTTTTTTGTCGTACGAGTGAGAAAAGACGGTATTTGTTCAGCTATTTCACTGTTGCTATCCACTGAAAATGTCAATTGTCCTTTATCGCCATCTTGTACTTTCATTTTGGAATAATCCAGGCTTCTGCTACTAACTCGCGGTGGTGTTGCCGACTGAAAACGCTCTATTTCAAGGCCGATTTTCTTGAGGCTTGTTGATATTTTTTGAGCAGGCCATTCTCCCATTCTACCTCCCCGCATATTGGCTTCTCCAATTACCAGCCTTCCTTTCATAAAAGTTCCAGCTGCCAGCACTACCGTCTTGCCCTCATAAATATGACCGGTGGCAGTAACAACCCCTCTTGCCTCGTTATTCTTTACGATAATGTCCTCGGCTAGTCCTTGCTTAATATGCAGGTTTGATTGATTAAAAAGTACGTTTCTCATTTCTCCTTCATATATTTTTTTATCTGCTTGAGCCCGGAGAGCACGAACAGCCGGACCTCTGCTGCTGTTCAAAGTTTTTATTTGTATAGCGGCTTTATCGGCCACTTTAGCCATTTGTCCGCCAAGAGCATCTATTTCCCTTACCAAATGACCTTTCCCAATTCCTCCTATTGAAGGATTGCAGGGCATAAGGGCGATTTTCTGAATATTTATTGTAAGTATTAAAGTATTGCAGCCTAATCTAGCTGCAGCCAAAGCAGCTTCGCATCCGGCGTGCCCACCGCCAATTACGATTACATCGTATATGTTGTTCTTCGTTATTCGTTGTTCATTCATAAGAAACCGTTGTTCGTTCATCATCAAAACATCGCGAAACTATTTTTTCTACAGTCAATTGTCTACTCTCTACAATCCGCTTTACCGTTTCACGTGAAACAAAAAACCAGACGGTAGATTGTAGATAGTAGTAAGTGGAAGTTTTTCATCTTCTGCTCTCTTTCTTCCTCGCTAAATACAAGGCAAGGGCTTTGACAGATCTTTCGGGAATATCAAGGTTTAATGCTTCGCCTATCGTTAGCGGCTTGAAGCGCTTAAGTTTCTCAATTGCTTCCTTCGACAGCCCCGCTCTTAAATAATCAATGTCTTTTGGAATCAATAAAGTTTCCTCTTTTTGCCTTGTCAGGGAAGCATTTTTCAAGTATGAACCATATTTTTTTATGAATGCAACTTCTCGGTAAACATCCGGGGCTAACTTTTTGTTAGCCTTAATGTTTGAAGCTTTCGCTATCTGCTTTTTCTTTGATTCAATCTCCTCAATTCTGTGCTTCGATATCAGTTTGAGTCGCCTCGCTGCAGGTAGGAGCCTTATGTCCGCATTGTCACTGCGTAAATGTATGTAGCTTTGCGACCGTGACAAAAGTATCCGATAGGGCTCTGTGAGTTTTCTTGAGCTAATATCATCGACAAGAACTCCGATGAAGCTGTGTTGGCGCTCGAAAATAAACTCATTTTTACCCTTAGCTTTCAAGGCCGCATTTATTCCGGCAACTAGGCCGGTTGCTGCTGCCTCTTCATATCCATTAGTCCCCGTAACCTGCCCGGCAAAGAATAAATCATTATATAGTTTGCTAGCCAAAGTGCTCCTTAGTTGTCTACTTTTTAGAAATCTGTAAGAAACACTGTAGCCTAGCTTAACTATTTGCGCTTTTTTCAAGCCCCTAACGGAATTCACTATTTTCTGTTGTGTTTTTTCGTCAAAATCCATGGATAAACCGTTTAAAAGCCATTCTTTTTGAAGCAAGCTTTCGGGTTGTAAAAAAACAGAGTGCTTTTTCTTTTCGCTAAATTTGGTTACTTTATCAAGCAGCGATGGACAATGACGTGGTCCTAATCCCACCTGAAGATTTGTCTTTATTTGATCTTTTAGGTACTGAAGAGTTTTAGAACTAGTATGGGTCTTATGGGTCTTGACCTGCTCTATCTTACTGCCATCATT
Organism: Actinomycetes bacterium; assembly: GCA_030589175.1. Classification (GTDB taxonomy): domain Bacteria; phylum Actinomycetota; class Aquicultoria; order SURF-47; family JAUUWJ01; genus JAUUWJ01. The sequence continues at coordinate 2,246 of JAUUWJ010000058.1, read as the reverse complement.
CTTGAACGAACAACGCCTGCCATTTCTTGAATATTGTTGTGCTTCTAGGGAATCTAAAGCGTCTTTATCAATCGCTACTGTTGGCGGTGTGCCGGTACTAAATGTGCCTAATTCAAAGCCCAGGTCTCGGAGGTTATCAGCTAGCTTTTCTGCTGAAATCTCGCTGTTTCGACCAGCTTTTTGCGTTTTGTTTCCTTGACGGCTTCTTCCTTTCAAAAACGTACCGGCGCCAACAACAATTGTCTTCGTCAAAAAGCGTTGCTGAGCTGCCGTTTTTATTTCCCACCCCATCTTTAGGTGCTTGATAGAAATTACAGTATCTTGTTTAATGTCCAGAGTATTGATGTGCTCTAAGCAGCTTTTTAGCAAACAATGGTAGTGCAGGCGATCAGAAATGACGAATGGGGCCCAAACAGCAGAATCTTTTCCCGAATGGCGATAGTGGATAGCGCTTTTATCAGCTATTTGAGGCATAAGCCCGCCCAATGCGTCTATTTCTCTGAGCAATTGACCCCTTCCCGGCCCGCCAAAGCTTGCGGAGCAGGCCAATAATCCAATCGAATCGAGGCTTGACGTCAACAATAAGGTCTTTGCCCCCAGCTTCGCCGAGACGTTCGCCGCCTCACAACCAGCATGTCCAGCTCCAATTACGACTACATCGTAATAGTTCGGAGTTCGAAGTTCATAGTTCATAGAAAACCTTTGCTTGTTCATCGCTCATTGAAAAAACCATTTTAATCATTCGCTCACTTGTTTATATGTACTATTATGCCAATTCTTTACGTTGCGCAAAGAATTGGCATAAATTCTTCTAGCTATCGTATAGTTGCTGCATTTAGAATCCATCGTTCTCTGGATGTCCATCGTGGTCTAAAGTCCAAAATCTAACCTCTAATATCTTCTCTTTCTTATTTGCCGATGCAAAAAGTGCTAAATATACTGTTCAGGATATCTTCGTTGGATATTTCACCTATTATCCGAGCCAAACTTTCACTGGCACCTTCAATCTCGAGGGCTACAATCTCTTCAGACTCCTTCTCCTTTAACAGGCTCAATGCTTTACCCATTCTTTTCACGCCTTCCTCTATGGCTTTTGCCTGGCGTAAATTACCAACAATCACTTCTTTTGGCTCAACGTGGTGCTCGAAGCAGATATCTGTTATTTTTTGCTTAAGATCTTCTATCCCTTCAACAGTTAAGGCGCTAACTTTTACTATGTTATCTATGCCGATTTTCTTAATATCCGCCACCTTTATCATGGCTTTAAGGTCGCATTTGTTTAAAACTGCTATTGTTTTCTTGTCCTTGATATCCATAACCAGCTGATTTTCTATGCTCCCTAGGCCAGACGATATATCAAATACCATCAAGACGAGGTCAGCATCTGAAAGTGCTTTTTGAGAAAGCTTTATCCCTTTTTTCTCAGCCTCATTAAATGCCTTCCTTATGCCTGCCGTATCTTGCAGTAAAAGAGGCAGTCCTTTGACGTTAATCACTTCTTCTATTAGATCGCGAGTGGTCCCCGCGGCTTTTGTTACAATAGCTCTTTCCCTGTTAAGCAGCGCGTTTAGAAGGCTGGATTTTCCCACGTTTGGCCCGCCGACTATTGCCGTTTTTATGCCCTGTTTTAGCAGTTGGCCATCCTTGAAAGTTTCGAGAAGCTTGTTGCATTGTTTTATTGCTTTGTCTATTTTCTGTGTCAAGAGCGCATATCCTTCAGTTTGAATATCCTCGTCGCTAAAATCGATTGAAGCTTGGAGTTGCGTTAGAACCTCGATAAGATTTCTTCTTATGTCTTTTACGGAATCGGAAAGTTTGCCGCTGAGCTGGCCTTGAGCTGTTTTTAATGCTAGTTTAGTCTTTGCATTCACGATGTCGGCAACTGCTTCTGCTTGAGCCAAATCTATCCGACCATTCAAATAAGCCCTTTTGGTAAATTCTCCCGGATCAGCCAAGCGAGCACCGTTTTCCAAAATCAGTCCCAGAACGGATTGCAGGGCAATGGCTCCGCCATGGCAATTAATCTCAACCACATCTTCCGCAGTATAGCTTTTTGGACCTCTCATTATGGAGACTAGCACCTCGTCGATAACGTTTCTTTTTTTGTCAATAACAAAGCCGTGAGATATGGAAAAAGAAGCTTGTTTGTGAAGCGATTTTTTATTGGTGGGTTTGTATATTCTAGATACTATTTCTACGGCAGAAGGTCCGCTTAATTTAACGATGCCTATTGCCGCTTGCCCTGC
>JAUUWJ010000249.1 GCA_030589175.1 Actinomycetes bacterium | reverse complement strand
TAGCTCTTCATCAAGTAATGCTTGGCTTACTTTGTTGATGATATCATTTTCATTTTCTTCTGAGTATTTGACAATTTTCATTCGGTACCCGATGCCCCGGTACCCTCAAAAGAAGCTACAGCAAAGCGTATCTTACCAGTGAGATCTTTCTCGAAACGAATATCAATGAAGCCTGATTTTTTAAGCAATTTATCAACGCCTTCTTGTTGTTCGTAGCCGATTTCCAATATCAAGTGACCTTTATCTTCCAAAAATTCGGGTGCTTTGGAAATAATCTCTTTCAGACACTTAAATCCATTATTATTATCAGTAACCCCAATCTCAGGTTCGTATTCATTAATTTCTTTCTCTAAACTATTGTATTCTTCCAGACTTACATAGGGGGGATTGCTTACAATCACATTATATTTATTAGAAATATTTTCATACCAATTGCTCTCCAGCCACTTAACTCCATCAACCTCATTTAATTTCCCGTTCGCCTTGGCCATCTCAAGCGCGTCTTTACTGACATCAGTGGCATCTACTTTTACCCCGCCTTCCTTGGTAATCGATAGAGCTATAGCACCGCTGCCCGTCCCCAGTTCAAGGACCTTGTCACCTTTCTTGATAATATTCAGGACAAGTTCAGTAATTAATTCGGTTTCCGGGCGCGGAATAAAAGTCTTATCATTTACTTTTAATTTCAAGTAGCGGAAAATTGACTCTCCCGTAATATACTGAAGCGGTTTTCCTTGTACTCGCGACTTGAAATATCCTCTTAATTTCTGTAATTCGCTTTCTGTGAGAGGCTTGTCGAAACTCAAATACAAATCGACTCTGGCAAGGCCCAAACCAAAAGCAATCAACGTCTCTGCTTCGCCTCGCGCATTTTCATTTCCTTTTGAAGCTAAGAAACGCTCACCATCAGCTATTATTTCTTTTATTGTTTTCTGAGCAGTTTTAACTTTCATTTAGAGGCTCCTTAAAAAGAATTATTCTTTGGCTTCTGTTTCCAGTAACTTAACTTTTTTGTCTTTATCAGCTTCTTGGAGCTTTTTAACAAGTTCATCGATCCCGCCACCTAAAATTGATTCCAAGTTATGAGCGGAAAAGTTTATGCGATGATCGGTGACTCGATTTTGAGGAAAGTTATAAGTCCTGATTTTTTCGCTTCTGTCTCCCGTACCAATCTGTATTCTTCGGGCATCGGCTAACTCGCTCTGCTGTTCCTCAAGCTGTTTTTCATATAAACGAGCACGTAATATCTTTAAAGCTTTTGTCTTGTTTTGCAGCTGAGATTTCTCATCCTGGCAGGAAACCGTAATTCCTGTGGGTTCATGAGTAATCCGTACGGCCGAGTCCGTGGTATTTACCGACTGTCCCCCCGGACCGCTGGAGCGAAAAATATCAATTCTCAAGTCGTTAGGATCAACGGCGACTTCTACATCCTCGACTTCCGGCAAGACCGCAACTGTCGCCGTGGAAGTGTGGATCCTGCCACCGGATTCTGTTGCCGGAATTCTTTGTACTCTGTGTACACCGGATTCGAATTTTAGAAGACTGTAAGCACCCCTGCCTTGTATTTCAAAAATAACTTCTTTAAAGCCGCCGATATCTGCTGCTGATGTGTGCATCGGATCTACTTTTAGCTTGTGCTTTTCGGCAAAACGCGTATACATTCTATATAAATCACCGGCAAAAAGAGCGGCTTCATTTCCGCCCGCACCGGCTCTTATCTCTACGATAATGTCTTTCTCATCGTTGGGATCTTTAGGTAAAAGCAAACCTTGCAGTTTTTGTTCC
>JAUUWJ010000238.1 GCA_030589175.1 Actinomycetes bacterium | reverse complement strand
AAAGCTACAAAGCTAAGTCGTTATTTCCTTGAAGACGACAAGGAATATGAAGGCGTAATTGGATTGGGAAAAGAGACTGATACTTATGACCGGGAAGGAACTATCATTAATGAAAAACCGTCAGGGAATATAGCGAAAGAGAAAATTGAAGCTGTCTTAAAGGAATTTGAAGGTGAAATAGAGCAAGTGCCTCCCGCTTACTCAGCAGTAAAGATTAACGGAAAAAAAGCGTATGAGTTAGCAAGAAAAGGTAAGGCTGTAGCACTTGATAAAAGAAAAGTAATAATATACCGATTAGAGCTTAAAAAGCTGGAAGGGGACGATTTCCCCAAAGTTCATTTTAACGCCTTAGTTTCAAAAGGTACCTATATTAGAACCCTGGCTCACGATATAGGCAAAAAACTCTCCACCTTTGCTTATTTACATGAACTAAAAAGAACTGCTTCAGGCAGGTTTAGGTTAAAAAATGCCCATAACTTAGAAGAAGTTTTAAAATTAGACGAAAAAGAGTTAAGTGGGCTATTATTGCCAATTGAGAGAGCCGTAGATTTTCCAAAGATTTCTATTAGCGATAAAATAATGCAAGCGCAAATTAATAATGGGCAAGCTATTAATGGTGAAAGGCTATCAAGGTTAAACATAGACAAGTTATCGTTAAAGAGAGGGCAATTGGTAAAAGTTCTTAATTCAAAAGGCGAGCTTCTTGCTATCCATAAAATGGTAAAGGAAGGAACGAAAACCGAGGTAGTATTTTGAAAGTAGTCTACGGGCTGGAAAACTTAAAAGTTTTAGATAAAAAAAGCATTGTCACAATCGGCGTTTTTGATGGAGTTCACAAAGGCCATCAGCAGATAATCAGAAAAGTTATAGAAGAAGCCAAAAAACAAAGTTTGAACTCGGTTTTGGTTACTTTCGACCCGCATCCGATAGAAATCATTAATCCAAAAGCTCACCCAAGTATTTTGACCAGTATTAATTTAAAAGTCCACATTATCGAACGACTAGGCGTAGACTTTGTTCTTGTTATAAATTTTGATAAGGATTTTGCTTCTATGCCGGCAAATAAGTTTGTAAAAAAAATCTTGGTCGAAAAATTAAAAGCGGCAGAAGTAGTCGTTGGAGAAGGATTCAAGTTTGGAGACAAAGCAGAAGGGAATGTCGATTTTCTGAAAAGTGCCGGTCAGAATTACGACTTTAAAGTTGATGTCGTATCTCTTTATAAAACTGATGACGGCTCAAGTATAAGCTCCACCCGCATAAGAAATCTCCTAAAAGAAGGCAAGCTAGATGAGGCAAAGCAAATACTTGGACATCAGCCTGTAATTAGCGGTAAAGTCGTATCCGGTAAAGGATACGGGAAAGTTACCGGTTTTCATACGGCAAATATTGAAACTGTCGAAAAAGCCTCTATTCCAAAAGAAGGCGTATATGCCGGTTATGCTTTGCTGAATTCAAAGAAGATGGCGGCGGTATTGAATATAGGACCGAGCCCTACCTTTGACGTGTTTAAAAAGCGAATAGAAGTGCATATTCTAAACTATGATCATTCACTGATTGGCGAAGAATTAGAAGTGGAACTTGTTAAAAGACTGCGGTCAATAAAGAAATTCGAGGATGCAAAAGCATTATCAGCTCAAATTACAAAGGACATTGAAGAGGCAAAGAAAATTTTAAGTTTTTAAGATAAGCTTTATTGGTGTTGGCAAAAACAAGTTCTTGCTTGATGTTCTTAGAAAAAAGTGTTAACGTTTAAAACCGGCCTAAACAAGGATATTTGTAAACCCGACATTTACCTTTGTTTATGGCGTCTTTTTATCCGCCTTCGCATCAGAAACGGGTTTAGTCCGTGGATTAATGCGAAGAGGATAACCCTTCATAGCTTTAGCGAAGAAGGGTATGCTTCGGCGGATTTCGCCGAAAGTTTGAAGATACCAAAGACTTAAG
>JAUUWJ010000118.1 GCA_030589175.1 Actinomycetes bacterium | reverse complement strand
ACCCTTGCCCAACAAGAAGAACAATTTGACGAGCAAATGAGGCAGGATGAAAAAGATAGAAGAGCAGCCGAAAAATCCACAAGAATAAAGTCGATGATAGGCGGTGCTACTGCTGGGGCAACCGTGGGTGGCGTTCCTGGGGCAATATTTGGCGGAGCGGCAGGTCTAATTTTAGGCGGCGGCGGCAAGTGTATTATAATCACAACTTGTACTTCAAAAGATTCGTATAATGTTGAAATATCCAGGCAGTTTAGGGATAAATATATGAGTAATTATCAGTTGGGCGGGTACTATGCTTTAGCCGAAGCCTTCGTTCCGTTGATAAAAAGATTTACGTTTTTGCGATTAATTACAAAAAGGTTCCTGGTTGACCGGCTTGTGGATTATGGGGAGATAATTTTAGGCTATAAAGATAGATATAAATACAGAAGTTCTTATCTTGTTACAAAAAGTTTTTTAGGCTTTTGCCGCATAATAGGAACGAGAATTGATGTGAATACATATATCGCACCACATAGGGATTAATAATAAATGTTGACAATGTTGGCAAATATTAATATAAAAAACAAAGCGATAAAGGGGCTAATCCCTTTATCGCTTCTGACCACAACTTTACCTATGAAGGAGGTAACTGCCATGGCTAAATTAATTATAGCAAAAACAAAACAAGTTTGTCAAGTCGAAGTCTGCCAAAATAAACATGTGGCTAAAGGTTATTGCCACAAGCATTATTTACAAATGCGAAAGTATGGTAAGATTAGTCGAACTGTTAAAGATCCAAACGAAATAATAATCAAGGATAATATTGCTGAAATTGTTTTATACGACAAAGAATGTAAAGAGATCGCAAGGACTATAATCGATGTTGAAGATACCGAAAAGATTAAAAAACATAAATGGTGTTTAAGCCCCAAAGGATATGCAAGAACAAATTTAAATGGCACATCTTTTGGAATTCAAAATATCATTATGAGTTTCAAGCCAAGCAAAGATTGTTTTATTGACCATAAAGACAGAAATAAATTAAACAATAGAAAATCCAATTATAGATTTTGTACAAATGCAGAAAATATCAGAAACAGCAAACAAAGAATTAATAACACATCTGGTTACAAGGGCGTTGAAAAAAATGGAACTGGCTGGGCGGCGAGGATAACTGTAAATTATAAAAGGTTTTATCTCGGTACTTTTAAAGACAAAATAGATGCAGTAAAAGCATATAATAGGGCATGCCTTAAGCATCATGATGAATTTGCGTGCTTGAATAAAATATGAACAAAGGAGAATAGTAATGGCTAGTTTTGGTCGCTACTCATCGGAAAACTTATTTAAAGATGCAACAAGCAGTTTAATGGGTTTAAAACAGTTAGAGCAGCGGAAACAGATAGCTGGTGAACGAACAGCGATAATGAAAACTCAGGCTGAAACAAGTGCAGGTCATTTAAAACTTGCTCAAGAAAAACAAACAGCCGAATTGCAAGAAAAGCCAGTACCGGAAAGGCAGTTTACAACAGGTGAAATTGCAGAATTTGAAGCTGTGGGCGGTGCATTAGATAAAAAACTAAAGGGTATCAAGCTGTCAGCTTCCATTACACCTGTTGCAAATGCCATCAAAGAATACACTGAGCAGGGATATAAAAAAATAGACATATCCAGAGCGCTCAAGAAAAATAGGGATGAATATAAACAACCTGCAATGGAAAGCCTGCAAAAAGCTATGGAAACAGCCATAACCAGTGGAGACAAAAAGGCTTTAGCCGAACTCACTCAAATGCACACTGATATTTCAAGTAATGAGTTTGTTGATAAGATGATGCCGGCATGTGCAAGATATGAAAAAGACTTGATGGAAGCAAAACCAAAGCCAAAAGAAGGTAAACCTCAAGAAAAATGGACAACCACCACACTTCCAAGCGGAGCCAGGATACAAACAGAAACAACCACCGGGAAAGAAAGAAAGGTTTTAGGAAGGCTTGTGCCTAAGGGGGAAAGGGGTGTAAGAGACAGAGCGCCCAGAACAATAACAACGTGGCTAACGCCTGAAGGTAAAACAATAAATCTGCCAAACAATGTGCAGCCGCCCAAAGGATCAGTCCCTTATAAAGATGAGCGTCTTACAGAAAAAGACGTAGCAAAAGCGGAAGAAATCATCAGAACAAATCCAGGCAATATAGCAGTGAAGGGACAAATTGGCATTCATAATAGGTATTCAAAACAACCTTACGCTCTTATTTGGCATAAAGGAAAAGAAAAACCTTGGTATAAACCTTGGGGTGAAACCGACAATGTTAAGCAAGTCGATCTTCCGGTGATGGATGGTAAGCAAGTAACTTCAAATGAAGTGTGGCTAACTGCTAAAAACCACACCATTTCTTTTAAAGAAGTTTTAAAGAGAATCGGAGCTTTAAAATAAGTGCGTGATTTGCTTGAAATAGTAGACAAAAAGCCAGTTAGTGTCGAAATGCCTGTCATGGCCGAAACAAGAGATTTGCTTGCTAAAGAGCCTGCCAAACTGATTAGAAAGGGTAAGCTTGTTGCTCCTAAAAAAGAAGGCCATTGGAAAGGATGGATCAAGCCTACACTAAAAACAATTGGACAAGAAGCGGTGTCGCCTTTATATGCGGCGGCTGGAATAGCCGAAACAGCTACAGCCTTTGGAACCGGAATGGCTGGCATGGCAGCAGCCGGCTTTACCAAACTAGGAGCACTGGCATTAGGTGGCAAACTTGAAGAGGCTGAAAGAAAGGGGGAAGCTGTTGCCGAAGCAATTACCGTTCATCCTAAAACGAAACAAGGAAAAGCACTTTTGGGGACGCTTTCTTATCCTATAGAAAAGCTATCGGAATATGGGAAAAAGCGTGCTGATATAGAATTTGAGAAAACAGGAAGTCCTGTATCGGCAGCCGCAAAAAAGACCCTTTACGATATAGCTCCCATCCTTGCCGGAGCAAAAGGGGGAAGAGCGGGAGCTAAAAAACTTTTAAAGTCCAAGGTAAAGCCCGCCAAAGGTATGAAAGTTCCAGAATTTAAAACAACCGGCGAAGCTTTGAAGTATGGGAAAGAAGCCACACAAACTGAAATAAAGAACTTTCGTAAGGTGCGGGATCAAATCATAAAAGATAGTGAAGCGCTGCAAAAAGCAGGTAAATTGCAAGAAGCCCACGACTTGGGGGTGAAGTCACAATATTTAAACGAGGCCATACTTGCAGCCGAAGGCCGAAGAGATTTGGCAAAAGGGCCTGTAATCAAACAGCGCAAATGGAAAAGCAAGGGTGTTGATATGGAAGCGCCGAAGGTTCACCAACGATCTTATGATACTGTAAGAGAAATGAACGAACTAAGAGAAAAACCTTTAGGCGGATGGCTTGAAACTCCTATACGGACTATGGAAGAGCTGGGCCCGAGAGCCAAAGAGCTTTTTTATGATCCGATAAAAGATGCTGAATATAGTGTTGCTTTAGAAAGAACGGTTGTTAAGCAAAGTATAAGAAGGCTTAGAAAAGGAATCTCAACTAAATCATCGAAAAGAATAGGAACTTATGCTATTGCTAAGCAAAAAGGTGGCGCGAAACGTCTAAGCGCTATGGGTATTAAGGAAATACCTAAACTGACCAGCAAAGAAACAGCCGTTTATAAGTCGCTAAGAACCGAGTTTGAATCTCTTTATAAAAGGTTAAATGTAGCCAGGAAAGCAGCCGGAAAAGATCCTTTTCCCAAAGTTGATAATTACTTTACTTTTATGCAAGATATGACATTAATGGAAAGGCTTGGCTTTAATCC
>JAUUWJ010000230.1 GCA_030589175.1 Actinomycetes bacterium | reverse complement strand
GGTGTTCCAAGTAAAGTCGTTGGGACACCTGTTGCAAATGCCTTTGTTGTAAAGGCTACATAAAAAGTTGACTCTAATAGCTTATCCATTCTTTTTCTTTTTCCGGCGTCTTGCTGCTTCGCTTGCTTTAGTGGGTAAATAGCCACCTCGTCTGCGTAAGCCTGCGACTAGTTCTTCAGGACTCAGCATTGCAACCTTTTTCTTTGCGGTTTTCTTCTTTGCTTTCTTTTTTGCTGCCATAATAGTGTTCTCCTATTAAAAATAGGGCTGCCGGTGCTCCGGCAATTAATAGTTACGTATATCACCCCAAATCTATTTTAGCTCATTTTCTGTGATTGCGCTATTTTAGGAAATGCTTATACACCATTTTAACGCCTTTAATTCTCATTTGTTATTTATTTCCTTCATAATAACAGCGTATATTGACCAAAAAGCAATGCAAAACGGTAGCCCTATAAATGTGGCTAGAAGTTCATATCCGGACATATATCCATAGTAATAAGGAATTAAAAAGCAAAGATTTAACCCGATATAGCCTTCAATTTTCACCTGCTCCCCCAAAAGTTCAAAGAACGCCCTTCTCTGGCAACCGCTAAATCTCTTTGGTGTTGCTCATATATCTCACTTCTTTTCTTTTGCTCTGTTTTACGCTCAGCTCTTAGTTTATCTGTTTCTTTTTTTGGCAAAGAATCGCACATAGCTTCAAAGGCTTTTCTTTCTTTTTCGGCTGCTTGCGCCGCGATGAGGCAGGCCTCTATCGTTCCTCCATAACTCATTTTCTCTTGCCCGGCTTAGCAGGTCTTTTTTTCTTTTTACCACATCCCATCGTCTTTCTCCTCTTTATTCACTCCACCAATACATACTTAGTATTTTAAAATACCACTCGCCGTCATACTTATTACCTGATATAAAATAAGAGGTTGTATGAATAGCTCTGTTGTGCTTTTGTCCGCAAAGCCTGTTATAACTGTCGTTCATGTCATTTCTCCTCAATTTATCCAGAATACTCACGGCATCTCTCTGGAAAGATGTATTAGGAAGTCCTTATATTAGTCTTCTCCGCTTATTTCGGTATTACCCACAAATCAATAGGTAATCCATAATGATTAATTAGTGCCTTTGCTCTGTTGTAAAATCTTAGCTCACTATCATTTATTATCAACACGATGCCTGCCCGCTTTCCGGTGAACATTGCATAATGTAGGGATTGGCCTACAGCCTGATAAAAATTGCGGCCAAAATCATATTCTATGGCGTGACTATCTGTTAAACAATCAATCCTAGTTCTGTCAGGCAATACAAATTCAATCTGGCCGTTACAATGCTTACTCACATAATCCTTTTCCAGTGCGTGAGCGTTATTAAAAAAACCAACTATTAGAGCAATAAAGAATATCAAAATTACATGCTCAAGTTTCATCTTTAACTATCTCCATTTTAGGCTTTCCTATCTCTTTTTGTAGCTCAAAGATTAAGTCGCCTGCATATTTATGTGCTTTTGCCGCTAATTCAAGAGATTTAATGGCGTTTAGGCATAGAGTCTGTTTTTCAAGGTCTGTCATTTTCTTGTGTTCCGCCAACATAAAAATGATTTCCGTTTCCAGATATATCTACCATAGCGACATTATCTTTTCCAAAGTAATCAAGAATATCCGCTTTCTCCTTTGGAGATAATTTTTCATTGTATATTAACGTACTTTTGGCCCTATCTTCATCGGCTATATGCCACACTTTAAGGCCTTCAAGATCAGAAGGGTTAAATTGATTATGTTCTACACGGATAGAATTTTTACCCTCTATAACCGTGTACTCCGCTATATTAGTTTTTGCTAATACAGGAACGGCCGCAATTATTGGAGCCGCTGCGAATATCTTTAAAAAGTCTCTACGTTTCATTTCATAGCCTCGTTATACAAATCTGATGGGTGAGGGATAACTCAAGGGGCGTCCAAGTTTTCCCTTTCCTTATTCCATTTATTGCTCCATAAGTTACGCTATAATTTTTTGCTATATTTAGATCAGA
>JAUUWJ010000114.1 GCA_030589175.1 Actinomycetes bacterium | reverse complement strand
AAGCTTATTACCTAAGAAATATTCGATTCTTAAAATGCCGCTTAAGCTATCAGCAGCACTTGCAGACAGCGGTATTACTCCTTTATAATAATTTGAAGCACTTAAGGCTGAGAGCGAGTTAGAAGGAGCACTTCTGTCGATTAAAAACGGACCGATATGAGCTGTTGAAGTCCAGTTCTCATACATATCGACTGTCCTTAAGTGAAAATACCAGCTGCCATCGGCAAAAGGCGGACTAACAGTCGAACTTTGATCCTCATTTAAATCGACTACTGTATCAGCCAAGGTTTGAGGTGACTGGCTCCATATCACAGAATAGCCGCCTATTCCCGATTCATCAATTGCTCCCGCCCAATTTACATTAACTGTATTATCATTCGACCAAATTCCAACTAAATGGCTTTGACTTGAAAGTATGGGATTAGTCGGCGGACTTTCATCAATCTCTTCATCAAACTCAGCGTAAGCTTGGGCAAGAAAAACATCTTCCATTATACCGTTGTCATCATTGCCAACGCCTAACAAATTATCGGCTTTTGACTCAAAAGCTACGATACTTTCTGATGAAATGGAAGGATTAGTACTGTCATCATTAGCTTCATTACCAAAAGCATCGGTTGAGACTCTTATAATATCTCCGTCCTGTCTATCCTTAACAAAGATGTCCGCTTTTTCATTACTATCATCATCTACCAGGTTATCGGCTCTAGACCTAAAAGCCAGATAGCGTCCATCAGAAGAAATCGACGGATAATAGCTGTCATCATTTCCTTCCAAATCAAACAAATCAGTTGATTCCCTGGAAATGGTATCTGTTTGCAAGTCCTTTACAAATATATCCAAGTTCGAGTTCGTATCATCTTCAACCAGATTACTGGCCTTTGAGCGAAAAGCAACAAAGCGCCCGTCAGTTGATATTGAGGGATCACGGCTTTCATTATTCCCTTCCTTGCCTTCAAAATTAGTAGATATTCTTGTAGTTGTACCTGTCTTAGTATCTTTAACAAAAATATCATCTTTGCTATTGGTATCACCATCGACTAAATTACTAGCTTTGGAGCGAAAAGCTACATAGCGTCCATCGGCTGATATAGAAGGATTGTAACTATCGTCATCAGCTTCGCTCTCGGCTGAACTTGTAGATACTCTGCTGGTTTTATTTGTTAGAGTATCTTTAACAAATATATCAGTAGACGTGTTGTTATCGGCACCGTCTCCGATTAAATTTTGAGCATCTGATTCAAAAGCAACGAATCGTCCATTGCTCGAAATTGAGGGTTTTTTACTGCTCTTATCTCCCTCCTCGCCGGAACTATCAGTTGAAACCCTGATTGTTTGATTAGTCTCTGTATCTTTTACAAAGACGTCAATCCTAGAATTGCCATCATCGGCAACTAAATTTTTTGCATCTGAATCAAAAGATACATACCGTCCGTCAGCTGAAACAGAAGGATACCTGCTTCTACCGTTTCCTTCGTTACCTTCAGAGTCAGTAGAAACTCTGGTAGTTTTACCGGTATCAGCTTCTTTTACAAAAACATCCCAGTCACTATTAGAGTCTTCCTCGACCAAATTATCGGATTGAGACTCTAATGCTACAAGCTTACCATCTGATGAAATAGATGGATTTTGACTTTTGTCATTTCCTTGGACTCCCGTAGAATCCGTTGAAACGATTGCAATCGACTCAATCGCCAAAACAAACTTTGAAAAAGCCAACAACATTACTAGAACAACACTTAACAACAAAATCTTCTTGAACACGCGCATGAACATCTCCTTTTACTTGGTTAACAATATTCGCGTTTAACTACACATCGAGAAATATTAGCAAAGAGAGCGATTATTAAAAGACTAAAAACTAATGAAATTTTACATTTATTACGAAGGTATGCATTCACTAAATATTAGTGAATGATCTTAATAGCTTGAGCTTACTCTTATTTATACCTACATGTATCAACTCTTAGAAGCTATAATTGTTTTATATGAAAAAAATAGTTGTAGTTATCGCAATTATAATCGCACTAGGAGTTTCAACCATTGCCATTATTCAAAAACCTCTGTCTGTAAACGGCCGCTCTAAAAGAAGAAAAGCTAGAAACATCAAAATTATTCCCCCGAAAAAAGGCATATATCATGGAGCTTATCCTGATTTCGGAGGCGCAGAAAACATTGTTAACAGACGAAGGATTAGCGCCTTTCAAAACCTTGCCGGTAAGAAAATCGTCTGGGCTTACTTTTCCAATAACTGGGGCCGAAAAATAAGATTTCCCAACAAAGCAGCTAGAATAATTAGACGTGCCGGCAAGATTCCTTATATAAGAATGATGCCTCGCTCTAATATGTATAGCGAAAGCAAAACTAAATATACATTGCAAAGAATAATCAGCGGCCGCTTTGATAAAAACCTAAAGAAGTGGGCAAAAGATGCAAAGAGATTCCATAATGCTTTAATAGTCGAATTTGGAACTGAAGTTAATGGTGAATGGTTTCCCTGGAACGGCAAGTATAACGGTGGCGGACGAAAGAACGGCTTTGGCAGTAAAAGAATGGCCGACGGCCCGGAAAGATTTCGAGCAGCTTACAAGCACATAATAAATATATTTCGAAAGCAAAAAGTGAGGAATATAACTTGGGTTTTCCATGCCAACAATATAAGTGTTCCCGATGTTTCTTGGAACAAGATGAAAGCTTATTACCCCGGAGATAAATACATAGACTGGCTCGGCATTAGCATATACGGGTCTCAAGATATCGGAGAAGAATGGGAGAATTTTAATGACCTTCTAAATGATGTTTATAAAGAATTTGCTTCGATCTCAAAGAAAAAACCTTTGGCTCTTTTGGAATTTGGCGTCGTCGAAGACCCAAAAAGCGGTGATAAAGCAGCTTGGATCAGTAACGCTCTTAAGACAATAAAAAACCGTAAATATAGACGGTTCAAAGCCATATCTTACTGGCACGAAAAATGGGAAAACGATGATGGCATAATATCAAATCTGCGTCTCGATTCTTCTCAAGCAGCTCTTAACGCTTACAAACAAGCCATCAAAGACCCTTTCTTTGTCACAAAGCCGAGAGCTAGAAGACGCTAAGCTGTTGTTTTATTCTTTTTAATAGACAATCCTTGCCCTTCTACACACTAAACAAGTCAAGCTGACATGAACATTAGCATCAACTACCTCTCTTACCTCTAAACCGTATCCTCATCGCTTAGTTTTCTTACTAAAAATGTTAAGTTCTTAAACATTGCTGCCGGTAGACTGTATACAAAAAGCGTCATCTGTGTGTTTAGTTGTCGCTCGGATGGGAAAGTTACAACTACTGGAGGACTTTATGGTTAAACGTATATTATTTGTATTAACGATTTTTGTGTTGATATTTACAATAGCCGGGTGCGGTGAAGAAACGGTTATTGAGCTATCCGGAGATAATACAAAGAAATCCGGTGTTTTCGAGATAAAGACTAATAATGCCAAAATGCAGTTTACTGTTGAAGGCGGTGACACCCTAGCTTTTGCCGCATTTGTAATTCCCGAAGGCGAAACTATTGATGAAAAAATATTGACTCCGGATGCTAAAGCAACAGAGCCTACAAGTGACACGATCGATCTCGGCAAAGAGCCCGGGAAATATTTTTTACAAGTCACATCACTTAGCGCTGACTGGAGCGTTAAGATAATAGAGCAACGCTAACTAAACCAATTAGCAATTAATTAATGTTCGATTATCAATGCCTCATTCTCGCTTGTTCGAGAAAAAATTATGTTACCTCTTATCTATTTAACTCAAATTTTCTATAATTAAGTAAAACAATTTGTAGTAAGGGAGGAGGTAATAAATGGATCAATTACTAAATCAAGAAATGCTAAACTATTCC
>JAUUWJ010000018.1 GCA_030589175.1 Actinomycetes bacterium | reverse complement strand
ATAGCAACATGATTATCGGAATAAGTGCCGTCATCTTTTTTTATATATAGGTAGTAGGTTCCCGGAGCAATATTTTGCAGATTAAAAGTACCTGTAGCAGCATCGGTTTCACCAATTTTCGCGCCGTCGTGTCCGCTTTGGTCATCATCAATATAAACTTCGTACGGTCCGCCCGCATCACTCCAGGAAAGAGTAGTAGTAGCACCGCTAGCCCTTCCTATGTGAAACCAGTCTAAATAAAAACTAGCCCCGGACTTATTGATAGGATCCAACCTTATCCCGATGGGCTTACCTGACCATATCAATTCACAATCAGGTTCGTTATCTAGATTGTAAATGTGCCACCCAGCATTGACTTTAAACTTGCAGTACTGGTTAAGACTAGTATCTTGGTAATGAAAAACATAAATATAAGCATATCCTTTTTTGGATGAATACATTCTTAAGCCCATCCGGGAGAAACTTGCCGCATTTATCGGATGATTAATACCGTCTCGCGCCGTATCAATAGAACCCGGATAGCCTCCCCATAATAAATAAAAGCGCGGGCTATTGCTGGTCGTCGTTCCACTGAAAGTACCTCCTAAAAAAGTAGCATTTCTAAAATTAGCATAAACGTTCCAAACGTCTTCCGTATTTGACATATCCCAAGGATCGGCAAATTCATTCGTTGCGTAATCGGTAGATGCGCTAATATTTGAAGGCGAGGGGTTATTAAGCGTAAAAGCTGCATAACTAACGCCGGGAGCTAAAAAAACTCCGATAAATAAGGTTACTATTAAGAACTTAATTAAGAATCTCATGCTTCAGAAGCTCATTATAGCAGAGCTACTACCTTCTACGTCAAGTATAAGCTTAAGCTTGATAAGTGTTGGTTTCTAATAAAACGGCAAGCGATGAATGAAAGTTTATTGCGCCTTGAGGAGATATTTACGTTCTAACCCTTAAAGGACCGGTGCTGTAATACCCGCTTGTATTTACCCCGTCATTTGCTTGAACGTAGATCCAGAATGTGCCTTTAATTACATGAGCGGGTCTCCACCTATAAGCACGCTTTCCCGGGCCGACTCTTTGACTCGTTATCAAAGCTTCATTTCCGTTACCGAAACGACGGTCTCTATCACGATAGATGTTTATGGCAATATCATTGTCGTTTTTATCATACAAATTATACCTGATGACAAATCCTCGACTACCGACTTTGTCGTCTTGTCTCAAGGTTATATAGTCGATAAAGAAACTTCTTGTACGGCGATCTTCGTGAGGATCAAAACGAAGTTGAGTAACTCTATTCCTCCAACCATAACTGCCGCGGTTAAGTTTGATCTTTTTCAAATCTATGGTGATCGTATTCCAGCCCGCGTAAGTTACGATATCATCGGAAATCTGCCAATGCTTTGGATCATTGTATCTTTTAGTAATCCAGCCTACTCTGGTCATAGTTCCCCTCTTGAGTGAAAATCCCCCCCTGAATCTATAGCGAAATGTTAAACGGTGGTACTTTCGAGTATTAATAGTTTTTCGTCTCAAATTAAGCATGATATAAGGATCATGTTTTCTGGTTCCTCGTCTTCCTGAATTCCTTTGTACATTATATGCTCTAAAAAGCCCTCTTCTAAATCTTACCCCACCTATATTAAAAGCTTTATTTATATCTATTGGAGATCGCATATCCCAGGAATTTCGCAAAGCTGTCCTCGCCCAATCTCGACCGCCGACTTTATCTGGATCTACCACTTTAATTCTTGGTGCATCATTTACAATAACGCCGCCTAATGAATAGTTTGAAAGAGCGCCGTTATTGTATAGATACATAAAATATGTCCCCGGTTCTAAGCCAGCAAAACTAACGTTTGCTGCACAAGAACCGCTGCCACATTTAAAAGTAGCTAATGAAGTACCATTATAACCGCTTCTGTCATTATCAAGAAAAACTGTAACATTGCTACCCTTCACTGCTCCAACCCAACGCAAATGGATATTCGTTGAAGGTCTGTTTGTTAATCTTATCCAGTCTACAATTACACGAGTATTAGCTCTATCGATGGGGTCCAACCTTAAGCTCGTAGGCCAGCCTCTCCAGGTAGAAGGCAAGTCAATTTTATAAGTATGCCAACCTGGTTTTAGCTTAAATCTTATGTGACTATGCTTCCTTAGCTTTTTGTCATAAAACCAGTAAAATGTTCCTCTTCTATATGCCGTACTGGAAACTCCCAAATACATTTTAAAAGTAAGCCTTTTATATATAGCGGTATTAACAGGATTAGCGGCACCCTCGCGCCCGTTTGCGTAAGAACCATAGTATCCTGAAAAAAGAAACCAAAATCGGCTATCTCTATTTATTGTCGTGCCTCGCCACACGCCGTTCGACATTTTCACTCTGCTAAAATGTTTAGTTAAATGCGGGACTATGTCCTGTTTATTACTCATATCCCAGGGATCTCTAAGAACTTCTGTGGCATAGTCTCGTGCTGCTGGAATTTCAGTGAAGCCGCTGGGTTGAAGTAATGTTATGCCTAAAGCAGCCTGTCCGAAGAAAAGTCCTAGAAAGATTGCTGCAATGATGGCTACGAATAAAGGCTTATTGTTTCTCACATTATATATATCGGCAAAGATCCCTTGAAACTTTAATACCCGCAGCTAAACTAGCATATATTTCAAAATTTTAATTATTCAAAAGAATTGATAGAATAACTTTGTCGATCTTATTTTTTGTTTTTAGCCGCGATGGTGGAATTTTGGTAGACACGCTAGGTTGAGGGCCTAGTGGCCGTCAAAGGCCGTGGGAGTTAGAATCTCCCTCGCGGCACAATGTCTGGACATTAGATTTTAGATTTTAGATATTAGATTATTACATCAAACATCCAAGATCATATGTCTAATGTCTAAATTAGGGAGATGAGAAGTTTATCCCTGAAGGGGGAAGTTTATCCCCGAAGGGGAAATCTCCCTCGCGGCACTGGTTATCGACTATGTACGTTATTTTTGACAAGTACCTAAAGATCATTCTTCTAACATTTTTCTAACATAAATAATAGTGTGGAATTTAGTTAAAAGTAAGTTCCAACATATTTTTGAGAAATAAAAAAAGCTCTCCCCGGCTAAGAGGAGAGCAAACTAGGCACAAATGCGTCGTAGTCAATTAACAAAGTCTACAATGGAAACTTTATAGCCATTCATTAGAAAAAGACAAACAGCGCGCAGCAGATAATGTTTTCAGTCAAGTTTTCTCTAACATTTCTCTCACGAAAAGCAGAGAAATAGCCAAAATAGCCGATAGAGCAGATGGCTAAATCGCTGGTTGTGTGCTAAGTAGCTAGTAGCAACTATGTGAATACGGCTGGGAGCCGTGCGGTCGCCCCGATGTAATCGAGGTCACCCCGACCAGATATTGTAATATTATAAAAAGTTTAAAAAAAGATTTGCTAACGCTTTTGTTTTTAACAATTATCTATAATGGTTAATATATGAAAAAACACCAAAATAATATAGCAATTAAGCTCTTACTTAAGCAAAATTATTATTATATATATTAGAACCTTTATTTATCGGCGTATTATATATCACTGTATCTGGTTTTAGTGAGGTTAGTGGCTGCTATTTCTTTTAGATAATCTTGAATGTGTCTTGGCCGGAGAAAGTTTGCGACCCAGCTTGGCCTTCGATCGTAAGCGAGAACTCAGACTTATTTTTCAATATCTCGATTGCATCGCTTCTTATAAATTTCACCATCAAATCAGCTATACCGTCATTATCATAGTCCCCTATCGAAGTCGGCTTTGCCAACGGACTTAGAAAACCGTCCAGCTTTATGGAAGATACGTCTATAGTTGAAGGGTCAAGATTGTCCGGTAACTCAATATAAGCAGTGATAACTTTTCCCTTGCTACTAAGGTTAAGGCTGTCCGGCTTTATATCTATAGTGGCTTCAACTGACGGAGATCCACCAACTTCTACGTCAAAAGATACCGGCTCTAGGTCAGCGGTTAAGTTCCAGTCTTCTTCCCAGTACCAGCCTATCGGCAATATCTCGAATTGGTATTCTCCTTCGTTATCAAAACTAAAAGGCCCAGAGGTCATCGTCACAGTATCTCCATCAAGAGCCCAGAAGTAATGGCCATGAAATGTATCCTGTGTACTGTGCATCAACAAACTGCCACTCCCCATCGGGGCAATTCCAACTCCAAACCAGTCGCCCCAGTTTTCATTAACCCAGTCTACGCTGGGCAGGTTTTCAATAGCACCGGTTATATCTTTGTTCCAACCGGGGTCCCATGGCGAAAAATTGATCTGACGCCAGGTCGTAGGCAAGTTAGCACCACTTGGGATATACATTTGATGGAAAAGAAACAAAGAGCAATAGGGGTCGTTGTAAGTTTGATAAGTAACTGAAATGTTAAATTCTTCGTTAACCTGGACTTCATTAGGATAATCAATTATTAATTTGGCCACTCCGTTAGGGTACGGATACGCCATTTCCTTTGATTCCGGCAAAGGAACGGTGCCTAGCTCAGGCTCGGTAAACTTGTCTTCAAAGCCCAGTTGTTGTTTTAAATTGTTTAATTGTGCATTTCTTTCAAGAGTAGAGGCGTTAGCAATTGGCTGTAGTGCGAGTGCTATTATTGCAAGAAAGCAATATAAAACAAAACTCCTTTTCATAAGTAACTATGCTAGCACTGGTTGTAGTGGATGTCAAAAAATAAATACTAATAAGTTAGCATACCATTGTCGTTTGAAAAAATGTCTAGAGCACTTTTTTAAAACTCAGACTGGAAAAGAAAGTCTTGAGCAAATTGCTTAAAGAGTAAGTTATCGTTAGGGTGATCTTCTTGCATGTATTTAGATAATCTGGCTTGGGCTTCTCCTATAGTTTCACCGCCAGCCCTCCATACTTGCTTGCCCTGGTAGGGGGAAACACAATAAAACCGGCTTCCTTTTTTAACTACCGACCCTCTAGCCATTCTATCTCCAAACAACCTTAGTGCAGTGTTCCGCACATAAGATTAGACTTACTTACACCCTAATTAATAGTCATGAAATACCCTAGGAAAAAGTGTTTTATTAACAAAGCTTTTATTGTTTAATAGCACTCGTGGTTAGTTAAGCAGTTTATTAGACTAGTTCCTGTAGATACTTGTTCCCAATCTTAAACGTCCA
Organism: Actinomycetes bacterium; assembly: GCA_030589175.1. Lineage (GTDB taxonomy): Bacteria > Actinomycetota > Aquicultoria > SURF-47 > JAUUWJ01 > JAUUWJ01. The sequence continues at coordinate 4,091 of JAUUWJ010000018.1, read as the reverse complement.
TTACTGCCAAAACTAGCCACATTTTTATTTTTCCTAAAAACTTGACCAAAGACAGCTACCTTAATATACTAAGTAAGTATTCACTTACTTTCTTTAACAAATATGGTAGTTAGTAACCGTAAGCAGCTAATATTAGAAGATGTAAAAGAAGTTTTTGCCAAAAAAGGATTTTACGGAAGCACAAGCAAAGACTTGGCAAAAGCGGCTGGAGTAAGTGAAGCCCTTCTATATAAACACTTCCCTTCTAAAGAATCCTTATTTAAAGAATCTTTAAAAACTGCTTTAGAGCCTTATAAAAGATTAACTGAAACCAAGGACCAAGGAATAACAAATCGTCTAAGACATATAGCAAATAATTTTTTAAGGCTGGATGATGAAACCTTCAAACTTTTATTATTCTCCTATATGGAACTGGATAAGAAATACCTTCAGGAATATGTCGAATATTTTAAAAATAAGATTAAGGCCCTACTAAACGATAATCAAAATAATAAAGCCGGGTTTAGTAAAAACTTTGATAGCACAATGATCTCATTACTTGTCGGATACAAGCTACTTTACCCGGAATTAAGTAGCCAGCAAGTATTAGAGGTTCTTACAAAAAATATCATAAAAACATAACAAAGTTTCTGCTCTCAGAAATTGGGTCATATTTACCCCATGAAAGTTAAATACATTCCAAAACTCAAAAAACATCACAACGTACCCGATTTTCACCTACCGGCAACAGATGGGAGCTTGAAAACTATTAGCTATTTTAAGCAACGGTCTAACGTAGTTTTATATTTTTTTGAAAAAGCAGATTGTAACTCCTGCCAAGCTAAACTAAAAACATTTAAAAGTAAGGCAAAACGGTTTGATGACTTGAACACAATTGTTTTTGCTATCTCATCAGAGCCGATCGAAAAACTTAAAAAACTTAAGAGTGATTTAGAACTGCCTTTTGAACTGCTTTCCGACGCGGATTTAAAAGTAAGTACAATTTATACATATAAAAAGAAAGAAGTATCTGAGGTTGTTCCGTCAATTTTTGTTATCGATAAATTTAATTCCTTACGTGATCAAGTCATCGTTCATAAAGATGAAGGATTACCCTCTATCCAAGAAATAATACGCCTGTTGCTGGCAATAGAAATCGAGTGTCCTGAATGCGGCTTCTTTCCCGGCTCAACCGGAATCTGACAATGGTACTTAGTTCGGAGTTCAGAGTTCGGGGTTCGGGGTACTTTGATACAAAGAGCATTCTGTATACAGAAAATAACATAAACTAATCCAATATAATGATTATTCTCCTAATTATAAACTCCGAACTAAATTAACTTTTAATTTTTTTCTTTTTCTTCATCTTTGCCCTCATATTAATAAGCCATACGAAGAAAAAAGCGGATACGCCATAAATCAAATAAAAAGTTGTAAAACGCCATAATAATACTAACGGCCCTATCAAAAATGTGGGAATTAGATCCAGGGTTGCCGCAAATATACCTACTTCGGCGATACCGCTTCCCCCGGGAATAGGAGAGAAAGAAAGAAAGAAATTTAGAATCATTACCCGGAAAAATATTTCCAGCAACGAATCAAACCAATTTAAGCCGATTAGGATAATAGGCGCAGTGGCAATTATAGCAATCCAGGCCAGAATCTGTGATAAAAAAGCCAACAATAAGCTAAATGGCGAAGCCTTAAATAGTTTCTTTAAACTTAAGTTAGAGTTTTTCATGTATTCAACCGTATCAGCTGAAAATCGCTGTAATTCTTTAGGATTAATAAATCGCTTTAATAACCGGCTGTTAATAATAACCGTAACCGCTTTTTCAAAGAAATTCGGCCTTAAAATAAAGAGAATGAACAGAGCTGTAGAAACGATAATGACGATGAGGGCTGTAAAAAAGGCCACTGATAACGGCGTGCCAAATAAAGGTATATTAAAAATAAATATAAAGGGCGTAACAACTGCAAAAAACCAAGCTGAGAGAACCGCATGAGTAGTAACGATAGCGGTTGCATCTGCATAGCTAATACCAAAATTATTTAAGAATAATGCCTGCACGGGCATATTGGCAATATGAAACGGTGCCGTAAGGCCGATAAAGTTAGCACCGGAAAATACTTCAAAACTCTGCCATACACTTAGTCTTTTATGGAGTGCCGAAGCCAGTATCGAGAAAGTCAAGCCGCTTAAAAAATAACTAAGAATCGTCAAAAGGAAAGCAATTATCAAGTAGATAACCTTTACTTGCTGAATTGCTATTAATGTTTTGTCGCTAATGGTAAATAAAACGATTACAACTATGGCAACAACGCTTACCAGAAAAGCAATTAGTAGATTGATTCCGGAGCGTCTAGTTAATGCAAAAGTCTTGTGGTTATTATCTTTTTTCATTTCTAATTCTATAGCCAAAGCAACATCATGATAACCGCTTTATATGGAGCCCCACCCCGATGCATCGGGGTGATCTTAACTTAAACGTCCATAGGGGCAAACATCGTGCACAGCCCAGACAAAAAAAACAGCCACACTCATCAAAAATCAATAAAATTCGTAAAGATGATGGCTGGTGCGTGGGTAAGTCAAATGAGCGTACAGGCAAGCATATAAGGGTAACTATGTACTATGTTGCAGCAAGTAGATTTGGGCCATAAGAGCATAGAAATATACGAACCCGTTATCGGCACGGAAAAAATAGACGAATTAAGGTCAATAGCCTCGAAATTGAAAAAGCTGCGTTTGCTCTATATCAATTCGACGCCTTTTGGCGGTGGCGTAGCTGAACTGCTCTCCGCTTATTTGCCCTTGCTAAGAAACTTAGGCATTCAAGCTGATTGGCGAATCATTTACGGTAATTCTCACTTCTTCTCCATAACAAAGATGTTTCACAATGGTTTACAGGGAGCCAAAATTAAGCTTACCGAAGGTATCAAAGAGCGATACTTGGGAAATATTATGGAAAATGCCAAACAGCTGGATTTAGGCGAGTATGATGTAGTAGTAATAAATGATCCTCAACCGGCTGCTCTTGTTGCCTTTAGCAAGATGAAAGCCAAATGGATTTGGCGGGCCCATATTGATATGGCATCGCCCGACCTACAAATATGGCAATTTTTAAAACCTTTCATCGAGCAATACTCTACCGCCATTTTTACCATGAAAGAGTTTATCCCTAAAGATTTGGCAATAAGAACAGCGATAATCCCGCCGGCTATCGACATAAGCAACACGAAAAATATGGATCTGCCGCCTCACTTACCCCGAGCAATTATGCTAAACAGCGGCGTAAAAGTGGGTCATCCGGTGCTATTACAAGTATCTCGTTTTGATGTTTTCAAAGATCCTTACGGCGTAATTGAAACTTATCGCCTGGTAAAAAAACACCTTCCCAAAGTCCAGCTGGTACTGGTTGGCACTATGGCTCACGACGATCCGGAAGCTTGGCAAATGTACGGGCAGATTAATCAGGAAGCGGTATCTGATCCCGATATGTATGTTTATACGAACCAAACATCAACCGGCAGTTTGGAAGTGAATGCCTTTCAAAGAGGCTCCGATGTCGTTATTCATAAATCTCTCAAGGAAGGTTTCGGACTTGTCGTAAGTGAAAGTCTTTGGAAAGCAAAACCCGTAGTTGCCGGCCGGGCCGGCGGTATTAAACTTCAGATGAAAGAAAAGCTTGAAGACCTATTAATTGATTCAACGGAAGAAGCAGCCGAAAAAGTTGTTTACTTATTAAAAAATCCGCAAATGATGCATGAATATGGAGATCTGGGGAAAAAGCGTGTTGAGCAATATTTTTTAATGCCGCGTTTTATTAAAGAAGAGCTGCAACTGATCAGTGAAATTGCCGGCGTCTGAATCCAAAAACTACTTTTTTGCTTGACAACACATAAGTTTGCTAATAAACTTTTTCTCAATCGAATAGTAAGCCGTTGTTATGGGCAAGATCGGTGTAATTCCGGCGCTGTGCCGCAACTGTAATCCCTAGCAGGGTAAGCCAGAAAACCAGCAACAGCTTCATTTTACCAAATACTTCTCACGTACATGAGAAAGGGGTTTTTTATTTGCTCGGAAACAAAAAGCAAAGGTTAAGCTTACT
>JAUUWJ010000119.1 GCA_030589175.1 Actinomycetes bacterium | reverse complement strand
GATTGTCTTTTGTTAAACACGTCAATGTCCTTGTTTTTGCTTTGCAATCTTGCATAACTTCGGAACTCGCCTTCTTCTCATACAGTCCTCGTTTTATTTGGATTGCATTCGCAAAAACTAAGGTCATTTCCTATCGTTTGCCAAAAAACAAACTTCGCTCGTAAGCCTTCTTGGCGATTACTCCATCCCCAATCAAGCTTTTTAAAACCCTTTTTTATTAATACAAAAAAATCAACAACTATGAATTTAATAAGTTTTGGCCTGTGCTATAGTGATGTACTGTATTAAATATTATGTTTAAGTTTCCACAATTAAAGATCGGCAATTTAATAGCAAGGGTCCCCGTCGTACAAGGCGGTATGGGTGTTGGCGTGTCAATGTCTTCACTAGCCTCCGCAGTAGCCAATGAAGGTGGAATCGGCGTAATCTCCGGTGTCGGCCTTGGAATGGAAGAGCCGGACTTTCGCACAAATTTCCTCCAAACAAATCTTCGAATTCTAAGTCGGGAAATCCAAAAAGCTCGCCAGTTAAGCAAAGGCCTAATAGGAGTTAATTTTCTTGGCGTCATAAACGACTATGCCGAAATGGTCAAGGAATCCGTGAAGGAAAAAATCGATTTTATTTTTTCAGGTGCCACCCTACCGCTAAAGTTACCCGAATACACAAAAGGCAGCGATACGAAATTAATCCCTATAATTTCTTCCGGAAGAGCCGCTTCTATAATCTGCCAAGCTTGGGATAGGCGTTATAAGAAAATACCTGATGCCTTTGTCGTAGAAGGACAGAAAGCCGGAGGGCATCTGGGTTTCAGCTTTAAAGAGCTTGCTAATCCGGAAAAATACAAATTAGAAGATTTAGTTGTAAGAGTTATCGATTCAGTTAAGCCATGGGCTGACAAATACAAACAAGAAATTCCGGTTATTGCCGCCGGCGGTATTTATACCGGTAAAGATATAGTTAAGTTTCTACAACTAGGAGCAGCGGGAGTACAAATGGGCACTCGCTTTGTTTGCACTGAAGAATGCGATGCCTCCCTGAAATTCAAACAAGCTTTCATAGATGCAAAAAAAGAAGATGTAGTCATAATAGATAGTCCGGTCGGCTTGCCCGGCAGAGCAATAAAAAACGATTTTCTTGAGAAAACAAAACAAGATAGACAAATTCCGGTTAAATGTCCATATCATTGCTTAAAGACTTGCGATCCTGAAAATACACCTTACTGTATTGCCCTAGCGCTGGTAAATGCTAAGAAAGGCAAGCTAAAAAGCGGTTTTGCCTTCGCCGGCGTTAACGCCTGGAAAAACGATAAAATTGTTTCGGTTAAAGAGCTCTTTAGAAGTCTTAAAGCCGAAGCCGCCTCTTCCTAAAGTTATTAACTTAATAACCGATAATTAAGTTAACTTAAAAATACTAAGCACTAAACTCTAAATACTAAATAATTTCAAATACCAAAATATAAAATTCAAAACCTATCACCGTTTTGATATTTGAATTTGGGACTTAGGATTTGTTTAGGATTTAGATATTAGAATTTATTTTAGGAGGTGGCACTATGCCCAGAGCAGATAAGACTAAGAAAGTTAGAAAGCCGGCAAGTATTAGGGTCGGGAAAACTGAAAAGGCTACTTTTCAGGCTATTGGCCGTGCGCCAAAGTTTCCGTCAAAACTAGTTGACTTGAAAAAACAAAGAAAAAGTTAATTCAATTATCAATCTTCATTAAAAACTTTGGACTCGTATCCCGTATTTCGGTATTCGTGAAAAACACAAAATACGATTTACGATTTACGAATTACGAATAATTTCCAATTGTTAATTAACCTACGGCACGTTATTATAAGTAAGTGCAAGAAGTGAAAAAAACCTCTAAAAACCAAGGAAACACTAAAGAAAGTCTAACGCTTAGCCAGCTTGAGGCCAGAGATTTACCTGATGCCTGGTTTCAAACTATTTCTGAAGTCGTTAATAAAGGCCATGAATACAAAATAGATCGCGGAAGCTATAAAGGGCAAAGACGAAAAGAGCTTGATTTTATAACTATTAAAATCAATCATCCTTCGACAAGGCCTTTGGTACCCGATATTCCGCCCGGTTTAGGGTTGAGCCCTCCGGCAACGGAGGAGTATGTTCAGAACTATCTTCTTTATTTGATGACCTCTGAGAAGAAAGAAAACGAACAATATACTTATGGAGAGTTCTTAGAGCCCCAGATAAAAGAAGTCATTCGTATGTACAAAGAAGACGGACACGGTACGAATCAGGCTTGTATGGCAGTTTGTGATCCCGAATCAATAAAACTTGAGGATCCGCCTTGTTTGCGCCAAGTAGATACCAGAATACGTTATGGCAAGCTGCATTTCATGATTTATTTCAGAAGTTGGGATTTGTGGAGCGGTTTTCCGGTAAACCTAGGAGGACTTCAGCTTCTGAAAGAGTATATAGCCGAAGAAATCGGGGTAGACGACGGAGAGATGATTGCTTGCTCAAAAGGTGTCCATCTTTACGAATACGCTTGGCCCCTTGCAGACATTCGACTTGGTCGCTCATGAAAATTGAACTGTTTTACTTTGACGATTGTCCACATTATGAAAAAGCTAAAGAAAACTTGGAACAAGCATTAAAAGAACTGGATATCGAGGAAAAAATTGAGCTAGTCAAAATAGATAACCAAGAAATGGCTCGCGAAAAAAAATTCATTGGCTCTCCTACAATTCGCATAAACGATAAGGACATTGATCCATTAGCTGAAAATGCAACTTCTTACGGATTTACTTGCCGAAACTACTTTTCAGACAAAGGTCTTACCGGCTGGCCAGATGTCGAAATGATAAAAGAAGCAATAAAATCATCAAAGTAGTCTTCAAGCTTCAATAGTGTTCCGTGATTCGTAGCACGTAGATCGGCATTCGTGAAAAACACGAACCACGAAATACGAGTTACGATTCACGAATTCAATTGATAATTGATAATTTTCTTCTATGCTGCGCGTTTTTTCACCTGAATTTGCACTTCATCCGGTGTAACCTCAGCCGTTGAAACCACATTAAGTCCGCTCTCAGGAGCCAAGGCAGCCATAGACTCAGTCGGCTCGGCATAATGTTCCGGATTTAAAGAAACCGTCGCCTCTTCATCGGGCTCTAATTCGTTAGCTATTAAGTCAAAAGTGTCTTTCATAAAGGTAGCCGGGTCGGTTCCGTATGTTGATTTGGTTAAATCATATTTTTTCATTTGCAAACACCTCGGCTTATTTTTTCCAGTTCGCCTATTTGTAAAACCTCGAAGCTCAATGAACAATATGCAATAGAAAATCGGGATTCGTAGCACGTAAATCGGCATTCGTGAAAAACACGAACCACGAAATACGAATTACGATTTACGAATTAATTGATAATTATTAATTGAATTTACTTATTCTAAGTAATCTTTTAGTCTTTCGCTGCGGTGGGGGATGCGCAGTTTGCCCAGAGTTTTAGATTCAATTTGACGGATTCTCTCTCTGGTAACGCTAAAAACTCGTCCCACTTCTTCCAAAGTCCTGGGATGGCCGTCAATTAGCCCAAAACGGAGCTCAATTACTTTTCTCTCTCGATCACTCAACTCTTCCAAAACATCGCGAATCTGTACGTTGCGTTTGGCCTCCAGAAATGCATCTGTGCTTGCCACCCGCCGTTGGGCCACATGCACCGCCTGGGC
>JAUUWJ010000160.1 GCA_030589175.1 Actinomycetes bacterium | reverse complement strand
TTTAATGCACTACTCGCCAACCAGGGAAACAATAAAAGGAGAACATCGAGAAATTTACGCTTTTCTGGGCAGTGATGTACTGGCAATACCCGCAGATGATTTCTCGGTAGACTTAATCCTTCATGGACACTGCCATTACGGCGTTGAACAAGGATTTACCACAGGTGGTACGCCTGTAAGAAATGTTTGTATGCCCGTAATAAGAAAACCCTACGCTGTTTATGAATTACCCCTCAAAAACTCTAAATTCTAATATCTAAACCCTAAACAAACCCTAAATTCAAATGCTCAAATGTTCAAAATGTTTGTTTCGATTTTAGTCATTTAATTCATTTAGGATTTCGAATTTAGTGCTTAGAGTTTGGCATCAGGCTGCTTTTGGCACAACTATTGTTATTAAATGCGATAAAACCCAATCCGGAACAAAATGAGAAGGTATTTCTGTCTGGGCAAAAAGTAGGAAGCTGAGTACTCGCTTTGGATTTTTTTGCGATTTTTGCACAATATATTCCCAGTCTAATTTGTTATTTACACCGGTTATCACGGATATTGCATCATACCAATCAGCCGGTCTAATTTCTTTTAAAGCATAGATCTTAATCATAACCAGATCTTCAGGCGATATTACTTTGAACCAAAAGCCCTCAATTTCCATATCAATTGCTCTTTCCAAAATGTCTTTTGTGAGAGCAAAGTCTCCCTTGGCTTGAAAAATAAGATCGACCTGGACGCTTTCTTTTCGCGCCTGAAAAAGCCAGCTCTCATCAGTCCTAGTTGTAGTCCAACCAGCTTTCAGCAGACCAATCAGAGCTTTATTGGCATTATTTGGCTCTATTAAAATATCGATATCTTTGGTTTTCCGTTTTCGCCCGTAAGCCCATACGGCAATGCCGCCAAAAACAACATATGTCACTGAAATATCGTCAAAAACATTTGTAGCTTCTTTAAAGATTTTAAAATCTTTTTTCGTGTCTTGTTGTACCATTCTTTTGATGTACCCATAAAATGCTTTTTCTTATAGCTCTATGTTCGAGAGAGTCCTCGTGTTTTATCCAACATAAAATGCTGAAAGTCTAATAGGGTAATTCGACGATTGTAAGCTTTAATAGATTGTGCTAAAATCTGCGTCTGACATGGCAAATATTAAATCTAAAATAAAAAGAACGAAACAATCAAGAAAAGCAGCAGTACGTAATAAAGCCACGCGCTCTTTACTAAAGACTTTGATCTCAAATTTCAGAGAATCAATCGAAAAGAAAGATAAGAAAAAAGCAGCCGAACTATTCGCTCAAACCTCCAAAGTACTAGACAAAGCCGTGTCTAAAAGTGTGATTCACTCGAATAGAGCAGCTGCAAAGAAGTCCAATCTGAGCAAACAACTCAAAGCTCTAAAATGAGCAATCCTTTCTTTTTGTAGTCTAACATTTGAGTTGAAAAAGTTTCGTTTAGCTTACATACTGCTCTTCGGAAGACAATATCTTAACTATCGCCAGCTCCAAAGCAGTCTTTAGCGGCGTGGGTGTAGTTTTATTAGTAATTTCAGTTTCCATCAATACGGAATGTGCCTGTATAAGCTTTAACGTAGAAAAATGCTTTGCTTGCTTTTGATATTTTGCAGCAATAAACGGCGGTAACTTTATAGCTTTAGCAATCTGAGCTAACCCCATTCCTTTAGGTTCGTAACCTTTAGTTTTTAGCAATAATCTGAACTGCCTGATAATCATATAAAATATTTTCTCTTCTTTTTCAGTGTAAAAAAGATTATTCAAATGCCATAAGGACATTGAAAGATTTTTCTGCCCGAGAGCATCTACGAGATCAAAAATTGTTTCGTGCGTTTGGCTTGAGCAAACTGCAAAGACATCGTCTGCTTCTACTTTTTCCTTCTCGCCGGCATAGAGTGCAATTTTCTTAATCTCATTGCTTAACGTATTCAAATTGTCTCCGATTAAATCTACTAAGTACGAAGCAACTTCGAAATTAGTTGCCTTTCCTTCTTTTTTGAAAAAATCTATTACCCATTGACTTAGATGGTCTTTTTTCGGACTCTTGTACTCGTAGAAATAACGGCTTTTCTTTGCCTGTTCAAACAAGGTATTGTTTTTATTTAGGGCTACCAAAACAAGAGTAACATCCGGATTAGGCTTATCTAAGTAGTTAAAAACTTTTTTTATCTGTGGCTGTTTAAGTTTATCAGCTTCGTGCAGAATCACCACTTTTTTCTGATCAAAAAAACCTACAGTTGAAAGTGTTTGCTCGAGTTGGGCAAAATCATTAGGCGAAGTAATTTCTACTACATTAAGTTCGCCTAGCGACTGTCTTACAATGTTTTTCTTTAACCTTCTGAGAGCTTCGTTTATTAGATATTTTTGGTCGCTATAAATTAGATAGCCCGGTTTTAAAGTCTTGGTCTTGCCATCATTCATAAACCCTTAGGCCCCTCGAATCAACGAACATTTTTATGTCCGAAGATATATCTGTTCTGTATACTATAGCACGAGCCTTCTTTAAGCGATTAATAAGCGAGGGACGAGGATGGCCATACCTGTTTCCATCTCCTACAGATATCACTGCAAAATTTGGCCTTACTGTTGTTAGGAAAGACTGAGAGGTCGCTAAAGCAGAACCGTGATGCGATACTTTTAAAACCTGGGCCCTTAGATTTTGTGATTGCATAAGATTTTTTTCAGCCTCGAAGCCAATATCACCGGTGAAAAGAAAGCTATGTTTTAGATAGTTAACATTTAAAACAATTGAGTTGTTGTTATCATCTGAAGTTGTTCTCTCTATATAAACCTTTGAAGGGTGTAGAACCGATAGCTTTAGTCGACCAACATTTATGACTTTCCCTCTCCTGGCTAGAATGTATTTTATCTTTTTTATCTTTATCGCCTTCATGAATTCTCGGTAAAGCTCTGTATCCTTCGGATAACCATTATCAAGAACCGATTTAACATCGAAATTGGCTAAAACTTGGGCAAACCCTGAAATATGATCACTATCAGCATGAGAAGCTACTATCATGTCGAGCGTTTTCAC
>JAUUWJ010000037.1 GCA_030589175.1 Actinomycetes bacterium | reverse complement strand
AGCTTCTTTTCTTTTTAATTTCTTCATGGAACCGGTAAAGACAAAACTTAAGCCGGCAAGCTTCTGAGGGACAGTTTCAACTTTTTCTTCCATATTTAGGCCGGCTCGTCTGATCTTATCGATTAGATTAATATTTTTCTTTTCTTTAAAATAGTCGACTATATTTTGAGCTACTTTATCCCCTATCCCTTCGATTGCCACAAGTTCTTCAAAATTCTTCTTCATCAAGTTATCAAGTGAGCGGTATTCTTTTGCAAGCATCAAAGCTATAGTTGAGCCAACCAGGCGAATGCCTAGAGCAAAAAGAAGTTTAGACAAAGGCCTCTTCTTGGAATCTTGGATTGCATTATATAGATTGTCGGCCGCTTTATCGGCAAAGTGAGTTATTTGGAGAAAATCTTCTTTGTTTAAGAAATATATATCGGCAACATCTTTGACCATGTTCTTTTCGAGCAATTCAGCCGCTACCGCCTCCCCCAGCCCTTCAATATCCATAGCACCCCGTGATGCAAAGTGGATAAGATATTGGAATCGTTGAACCGAGCAGCCACTGAAATTTGTGCAACGATAAATTGCTTCACCTTCGGGTTTCTCAAGAAGAGTATTGCATACCGGGCACTTCGCAGGCATATGAAATTCTTGTTCTTTTCCCGTTCTTTTCTCTTTAATGGGAGAGACAACTTCCGGAATTACGTCACCCGCTTTTTGAACAATGACCCAATCCCCTTTTCGGATATCCTTGCGGTGAACTTCGTCTTCATTGTGTAACGTGGCTTTGCTGATCGTCGATCCGGCCACTTTAACCGGTTCGAGTATGGCAAAGGGAGTCACTGCTCCTGTACGCCCAACGCTGAGCCCTATGTCTTTGAGTTTTGTCGTCTGCTGTTCAGCAGGAAACTTGTAAGCTATCGCCCAGCGCGGGGATTTGGCGGTCGCGCCCAGCACATCCTGATGTTCAAAAGAATTTACTTTTACGACAATACCGTCTATCTCATAAGGCAGCTTCTCTCTTCTCGGCAGCCAATAACTGTAGTAGTCAATTACATCTTTTTCGGTATCGGCAACTTTTACATGAGCGCTTGTTTTAAAACCGGCGTCTTTTAAGAATTGAAGAACTTCGAACTGGTTCTTAAAACTTATACCTTCCGTATGGCCTACCGCATAAAACAAAGCATCAAGATTACGGCTGGCCGTTATCTGCGGATCTAACTGCCTTAATGAACCGGCAGCAGCATTTCTGGGATTTGCAAATAATTCCTCGCCTTTTTTGGCTCTTTCCTTGTTTATCAGCTTAAACTGATCCTTTGAGATAAAAGCTTCTCCGCGCACTTCGATGTATTTAACCGTCTTTTGCAATCGCAGAGGTATTGATTTAATAGTTTTTAGATTTGACGTGATATCCTCACCTACAACTCCGTCGCCTCTGGTAGCCCCTTTGACAAACAACCCATCCTCGTATGTGAGAGATAGCGCTGTACCATCGACCTTTAGCTCAGTGACATAATCTACATCTTTGCGTGGGACAACTTTTTCCACACGCTCCAGCCAAGCTAAAAGTTCTTCGGTCGAAAAAGCATCCATTAAAGAATACATGCGCTCTAGATGACGAACTGGTGTAAAAGCTTCAGCCGGCGGAGCACCGACTCTTTGAGTAGGAGAATCAGGTGTTATAAGTTCCGGATAGCGTTTCTCAATAGACTCTAATTCTTTCACTAAAGCGTCGTACTCCGAGTCACTAATCACCGGTTTATCCAAAACATAATACCGGTAGATATGAAAATTTATTTCTTTGCGAAGCTCTTCTGCTCGCTTTTTCGATTGCTCCTTTTCTCTTATACTCATAATTCATTAACCGTTCATTTACTTGGCATTGTAGCTAAAATCCTAAATCCTAATATCTAAATCCTAAACAAATTCTAAATTCCAATTTTCAAATATTCAAAATTCTTGTTTTGGTCATTTGATATTAGATATTGTTTAGAATTTAGGATTTAGTGCTTAGTGATTGGTTTTCCCTTTAATCTCTAATCTCTAATCTCTAACTTTTTTACTTCACAAATCCCCACCTGGAAGGCGGCCAAATAACATACTTTACTTTTCCTACAATAGTGTTGGCCTTAACCGGGCCAAATTCACGGCTGTCTTCACTGTTATAACCGTTATCGCCAAGAACAAAAACCTTGTTTTCTTCCAGGGTAAAACGATTGTACGACCAAGGCCCTTCCGTGTTTTTTTTCAACTTAGAATTTACCCTCACACCTTCAGAAGTTATTTTTACTTCATCGCCTTCTTCAGCAACAACTCTTTTTATATAAAAAGCGCCTCTTCTGGGGGCCGGGAATGCTACAATGTCATCTTTTGCCGGCTTGACAGCTTCATAAGCTTTTCGGTCAATCAATATACGGTCACCACTATATAAGGTTGGTTCCATAGAAGGACCAAAGGCGACATTTACCCTGCCGAAGATATATAGAAAAGCCAGCAGAGATAAAAATATTAAAAACCATGAAAATAATCTATAGATTAGACGATTTTTGCTCACAAAAGAATTTTACTATATAAATTCAAAAATTCACTATTCAATAAAAATTAAGAGCCACATAAGTACGATGCCAAGAGAAAAAGATAAAAGTTCTATAAGGACTTTTTTAATGGTCGGTGTTTGTTTGTGCAACTCCGGTATAAGATCAGATGCGGCAATGTAAATAAAGCCTCCGGCCGTAAATGGCACCAGAAAAATTGTAAAATTCGCAATACTTGATGTTAGTAAAAGGGCGATTACTACTCCGACAAAAGACGTTATGGCAGTCAAAAAATTAAACAACAGTGCTCGTCCTCGTGAATAACCACCGGCAACCAAAACTCCGAAATCACCGATTTCTTGCGGGATCTCATGAAAAATCACAGCTAAAGTCGTAGTGAGACCCAGGCCAAAGTTCACGGCATAGCTGCCGCCGATAACCAAACCGTCTAATAAATTATGAACGCCGTCCCCTATCAAGTTCATTGTGGCAAAAGGCTTAGACGTGTGGACTTTACACTCAGCTCCTTCGTCCAGAAGATGGTGGCAATGGCGCCATAGTACGACTTTTTCCAGGACAAAAAAGGATAATATGCCGATTAATACAAAAAAGGATATGTTGAAAGCAAACGAACCGCTATTCCCTACCGCTCGGGGTAACAGATGAAAAAAGCTATCTCCCAATAAAGCACCGGCTGAAAAACTCACCAAAATTACTAATAACTTGTATAGCGTCTTTTCTCTCAGCGCAATTGCTATTATGCCTACAAGGGAGATAACACTTACTACTAATACGCTTAGAAGAGCCGGAATCCAAACATTCATAAGGTTTCTTATTCTACTATTTGGCCCGCAAACCGGCAAACCAACCGGTACCTGTCTTTTCTTTTAGTCTGGAAAACCGCACTACTTTGTTGCGTCCCGCACTCTTGGCTTTATAAAGAGCAGCGTCGGCGGTAGATATTAGCGAGGCTACATTATCGGCACTTTTTGGATATGAAGAAAGGCCAACACTAACCGTTAATTGCCTTTTATTTTTTTTGTTTATAAAATTATAGCGCTCGACCGCTCTCCTAATCCTATCCGAAACTTTAAATGCCGACTCTTCATCAACTTCTGGTAAAACAATGGCTATTTCTTCTCCACCGTATCGAGCGGCCGTATCGCTGACTCTTAAAAACCGCCTGATAAGAGTAGCTATTGCCTCAAGAGCAATGTCACCCGCTTGGTGGCCGTATGTATCGTTAAACATCTTAAAATGGTCAATATCCAAAAGTGCAAATGAAAGAGGCCGTTTGTACCTATCCGCCCGGTACCGTTCCTGTTCAATGATGCAGTCAAACTGACGACGGTTAAAAAGCCCGGTCAACGAATCCGTTATTGCCAGCCTGTTCAAATCCTTTGTCTGGCGATGATGAAAAGATTCAATTGTTGCTTTAAGCACACTCATTAAACAAAAATTGATTCGTTCTTCGATCTCGAAGATATCTATATCTTTTGTAGCTAGCTCTCTTCGAAGCAGAGACCAGACTTCTTTTCTTAAGACGATATATTCTTGAAGAACTTCTCCCAATTGATAGCCTTGAGCTCTTCTTAGCTCCCCTAAAACTCTGGCTTTCTTATAAATCGTTCCCTTTTTTTCAAACAAGTAGAGATACTCTTTTTTGTCCAGAACAACAGCAAGAGCTTTTAGTATCTGGACCAAAATATTATGGACTTCTTGGTCATCGACTCTTGCCTCGGAAGAACTAAAATCGTCCTTAAGTACTGCTTCTAACCATTTTCTTGATAAGTAATCAATATGATTTTCGATTGTATTTGCAGCTTGAACGGTCATTTATTTACTTCCTTCTAACTTGTAAGTATACTACCGAAAGCTTCTTAGTAGAAGAGCTGATGGCTCAATCTAATTTTCTGATTACTAAGCCATCGGTTAATTTTGGGTAGAAGTAGGTGGATTTTTGAGGCATTATCTTGTGCGCTCGCGCCATATTTTTAACCGTTTCAATGTTTGTAGGGTTTACAAAAAACACAGCTTTGTTGCCTGATTGAGCTTTTTTAAAAGCTTTGTTTGGATCAGCTACAAATTCAACAAAATCTTGTACTTTTTTGGCGCTAATCCCTAGAACTCGCTCAAGCTCACGATGCAGAATAATAAGATCAAATTCATGCTTTCCTTTATATGTTAGAAATTTTGAGTTTTCTCCATCGCTTAGACCAAAGACGATTTGTTCTCTTTTTTGTTTTAGGTTTGAAAGAAGTTCATCAACAGAAGCTGACTTATTAACGTCAAAGTTGAGCTTTAGTTTTTCAATAAGATCATTAAATGACGTGTTTTTCAAATCCACAACACGGTGAGCCGGTTTAATAACAACTCCCTCATCGTCCATGTCGATAAACATAACCATCGTATAGTCGCTGGAGCTAAATCCGTTTTTGCTTTTGTTCTGCTCTTGCTTATAAAGTAAGGAAGTTTCATATCTATGGTGGCCATCGGCAATGAATAATTCTTTTCCTTTCATTGCCTTTTGGATAGTTTCGATTTTTTCCTTATCAGTTAGTGACCAAAGTTTTTGAACAACGTTTGTTGGATCTTTAGCCTTGATTTGGGGCTCGGACTTTGTGAGCTCGTCAAAAACGGGTCTTATTTCTGAACCGTCGATATATAAGGCAAAGATCGGACTTAGGTTTGCATCAGTTGCTTTAAGAAGCTTAAGTCGGTCCTCCCGAGGCTTGCTCATTGTTCTTTCGTGAGGGTATATCAAGCCTTCGCCCATCGGCTTTAGTTTTAAAGCGGCAATAAAACCTTTACGCCTAAGAATTTGAGAATGATATTCAAAATCCTGTTCATAAACATAAATCGCCGGTTCCTTATCGCGAGACAAAATACCAGCCGCTTGCCATTTCTTGAAATTCCTGGCAGCTTCCAAATATCGGTCTTCCCCCGTTGACTTATTGTTGATTAATCTGACAATGTTGAATTCACTTTCCCGATAGAGATCCTCCTGCATCTTTTCAGAAATAACATCGTAGGGAGGGGCAATTACCTTATTATAGTTGCCTATTTTTTCAATATTGTATCTTATGCCCCTAAACGGAATTATCTCAGCCATTTCCTGGCTATTATAATGAGTGAATCTATTAATATGCAAGGCAATAAGCGATTTTTTGTTTGAAATTCTTGGCTTTTTGGATAAATGTTGTTAATACAGTGAAAATGTTGGGGACAACTAGCAGGCCTTTCTTGACACTTTAAGCCTTTTAACTTATGATTTTAAGGTTTGAAAAAACAAATTTTGCAGATTAGAATTACTATGCGCAGTAAAACAAAAGTTCTCTCCTAATCTGAAAGGTACAATTATGGGTGCAAATAAAACTTATATGGCAAAGCCAAAAGATATAAAAAGAGATTGGCATATTGTTGATGCAAAAAATCTTGTGCTCGGTCGGTTATCGACTGAAGTAGCGCGCCTTTTAAGAGGAAAACATAAGCCGTCATATACTCCGCACTTAGATACGGGCGATTTTGTTATAGTGATCAACGCTGCAAAAGTAAAATTAACCGGTAATAAATTAGAGCAAAAGATAAAATATCGCCATAGCGGTTATCCTGGTGGTTTGAAAGAGGAAAGCTTTGAAAAAATAATGGCTGAAAAGCCGGAAAAAGCCGTATATGAAGCGGTAAAGGGTATGCTGCCTCACACAAGGCTGGGGCGAGCTCAGCTAAAAAAGCTAAAAGTATATGCCGGCAGCGAGCACCCTCACGCTTCTCAAAAACCGCAAGGATTAGAAATATGATCGTTGTTGGTTGTTCATTGTTCGATAATGATTTCTTTCTACTAACTAAGAACTAATAACTAACAACTAACAACTAAGCGAACGGAGTGAGCTTTTATGGCTAAAGAAACAAAGAAGAAAAAGAAAAAAGAAAAAGTAGTTTCCTACATCGGTACTGGCCGTCGAAAAGACTCGGTAGCCAGAATCCGCTTAGTACCGGGAACCGGAAAAGTAAGTATTAACGGCAAAGAATTAGAAGCATTCTTTAACAGTAATCGCTTTCTTATAAAAATGGCTACATCACCTCTCAGTTATACAGAAAACGAGCAGAAATACGATACTGTAGTGACAGTATCCGGTGGTGGAGCTGCCGGAC
>JAUUWJ010000041.1 GCA_030589175.1 Actinomycetes bacterium | reverse complement strand
GTTGTCTTTATTGTCGGAATCGCAAAAGGCAATGACGTATTTACCATGCTTTTGATAGCAGTAGCTTTAGCAGTCGCCGCAATTCCGGAAGGCTTACCGGCAATCGTTACTATAACACTTGCTATCGGTGTTCAATATATGGCCAAGGAAAAGGCAATTGTTAGGAGACTGCACGCAGTAGAAACTCTGGGTTCAACAAACTATATAGCTACCGACAAAACGGGAACTTTAACACTAAACGAAATGAGCGTAAGACGGCTTTTCTTAGATGACAAACTTTATAGAGTTAGAGAAGAACACATTTACGATTTAGAAAAAGAAGTCCGACCGCAGAGCTTGAACAGTTTGATGCTTACGGCAATTCTCGCAAACGATAGCCGGAAACAAACTGAAGACGCAGGCTATATAGGAGAGCCTACTGAATTAGCTTTAGTACAAGCGGGAAGCAAGCTCGGTTTCGATAAAGGCATGCTTGATTATAAACACGAGCGTATTGACGAATTACCGTTTGAACCGGAAAGAAAAGAAATGACTACCGTTAACAAGTTCGAGGGCCGCTTTAGAGCTTCTACCAAAGGAGCTGTCGAAGTATTGCTCAATCAATCCGATTCTATTTTAGACAAAGGGCAAACTAGGCCTTTGACCGAAAAAGAGAAGCAACATCTTATTAGCGTCACAAACCAAGAGGCAGCTTCCGGTTATCGTATGCTTGGTTTTGCTTACAAAGATTTTGACGAAACTCCTGAAATTAGAGACTTGGAAAAAAATATGACTTTTGTGGGAATGACCGGATTGCTTGACCCTCCCCGGCCTGAGGTAGCCGGTGCCATCCAAACTTCTAAAAAAGCGGGGATAAATATCGCCATGGTTACAGGAGACCATCTGCTTACTGCTCAAAAAATCGCCGAAGAGGTAGGCTTGAAAAAAAATGAGAACAGCCTGGAGGGCCGTGACCTGAATGAGCTTTCCAGCCATGAACTAGCCGAAAAAGTAGAAAAAATAAACATATATGCGCGAGTTGATCCCGCTCACAAAGTAAAAATCGTAGAAGCCTTAAAGGAGAAAGGCTACATTGTAGCCGTAACCGGTGACGGCGTAAATGACGCGCCGGCCTTAAACAAAGCTGACATTGGCATAGCGATGGGCATTACCGGAACAGACGTGTCAAAAGAAGCTTCAGACATGATATTAGCAGACGATAACTTTGCCACCATTGTCAAAGCTATTCGTCTGGGACGGTCAATCTTTGACAATATACAAAAGTTCATTTCTTTCTTGCTCTCGGCCAATGTAAGCGAAGTTCTTACGATTTTCTTAGGCATTCTTCTATTTCCAAAAGGCGTGATTCTACTAGTTCCTATCCAAATTCTATGGATAAATCTGGTCACCGATGCTTTTCCTGCCTTGGCCTTAGGTGTCGACCCGGCTGAAAAAGATGTTATGGAGCGTGGGCCCCGTAAAAGGGAAGAAGGCATCTTAACGGGAAAACAAGCAACTAGAATAACAACTGAAGGAATAATTTTGACAGCGGCTGCACTTTCAGTTTTCAGTTTGGCACTGCTTTATTTTGAAGCTCCTCTGATAAAGGCCCAGACTATGGTTTTTACTACTCTAGTCCTTATCCAACTAATCCATGCGTTTAATTACCGTTCATCAAAAACAATATTTAGCTCGGAAACATTCTTGAACCGGTATCTGATATTTGCCTTTTTAGGATCGCTGGCCTTACAGCTAATAGTCGTTTACATTCCTTTCCTTAATTCAATTTTTAACACCGTAGCCTTGGGATTTAGCGACTGGTTATTAATATTGGTCGCTAGCTTTATTGCTGAAATATTGATTGATTTAGTCAAGGTTAGATTTTTTTCGAAACAAGATAAACAGATGTTACTTTAGCCGCCTGCAGGCTGGCTGTAATAGACAGCTCCGTTTGAACTAATAGACGCTTGATGGATAGTGCCGTTTCCGTCGATAGTTCGGAAAGCAATTGGGTCTGCACCAGACCTGTCGATCCAAACATCATCAGTATCGGGAGATCCCGGTGCCCCATCATACATATCAAAAACCGATATTTCGCCGGCAATATTAGCGGCAGTCATACTACCGTAATCTATTCCCGAAACTGACTCAGAAATTATATCGGCATTTCCACCAGCATTTAATGTTTTTGCCGCTTTTACTACTTGATTTAGTCTGGATTGCGCCGCTCGAGCAATCGCTCTATCCCTAGAGCTTAAAAAAACCGGCACGGCAATCGCCATTAATATAGCCATAATCAAGATTACGACCATCAACTCAACAAGAGTGAAACCCCTTTGCCAATTTGATTTTTTATTCTTTAAACACACAGATTTACTAGGCATTACAAACCCCTACACTTCTATTATCGGAAGGTTTAATCAAGAACTTGAAACAAACTAGTTAAAAAAGCCCTAATAAACTGGATTTTAGATAAACAGAAGGTCCGATTTTTATCTTAATGAAATAGCGATCAGCCTTGCTTGATAAGCTTTTTTTTCAGCAATTCAAAGACAATCGGTGTAATAGAAATAAGGATGATAGCCAAAACAATAAGGCCAAAATTTTGTTTGGCAATTGGCAGGTTTCCAAAAAAGTAACCGGCAAAAATAAACATCGAAATCCATATGAGAGCCCCCACTATGTTAAACATTAGAAAACGCCCATAGCTCATAGCGCCAATTCCGGCTACAAAGGGAGCAAAGGTTCGAACAATAGGCACAAATCTGGCTATAACAATGGTTTTCGCACCATAGCGTTCATAGAATTCATGTGTCTTGTCTAAATATTTCTTCTTTACAAAAGGTATTTTCTTTTCTTTTAGTATTCGCTTACCAAATAAATTTCCCACAGCATAATTAATACCATCTCCTAAAACCGCCGCAATGAATAAAATTAGAAATAGCAAGCCAACATTTAACGAACCAAGCCCGGCAAATGCGCCTGCCGCGAAAAGCAAAGAATCACCAGGCAAAAACGGTGTCACCACCAAGCCGGTTTCACAAAAAATAATAAGAAATAACAATAAGTATATCCAGAGCCCATAATCTGATATTAAAGAACCCAGATGTTTGTCAATATGTAAAAAGATGTCAATAAGATTGGAAAATAGTTCCATATCGGCAATGAATAATAAATAAGCTATTTCTTGTTAGAAAATAGTTCAAAACGATAAAATACATAGACAGTATAAGCTATACTAACCTTAGTTAATAGCTTTATGAGTATATATGTCAGGTAATAGTAAGAACCTTGCAAATAGTTTTTTGGAGATTATCTAAATGAATTACGCAATAGCCTCCGACATAGGAGCCACTAATTTAAGAGTGGGCTTAGTGGACACAAAAGGAGTGCTTGAACAAAAACAAGAATACCCTACCCCCCAAAACGATCCTAACGAAGTAATAAGTCTCCTCTATAAAGCGATTGAAAGATTAGATTTTAATGGAAAAAACATAGCCGGCATCGGTTTGGGTGTGGGAGGCTTGGTAAACTACGAACAAGGCATCGTTGAATACACTCCAAATTTTTCTTTTAACAATATCAATCTTAAAGATATTCTTACAAAGCGTTTTAAGATGCCTGTCTATGTCGACAATGATGCGAATGCTGCTGCGCTCGGAGAAAAAATCTATGGTGCCGGTAAAGGAACTAAAAACTTAGTCTGCCTTACTCTGGGAACAGGCATTGGTGGTGGCATAATAATTAATGATAGCTTGTACAGAGGCACAACTAGCGCGGCAGGAGAAATAGGTCATATGACCATCCAGACGGGAGGCCCTCTTTGTGGTTGTGGCAATGACGGTGACCTTGAAGCCTTGGCCGGCGGCCGTGCTCTTGATAAAGAGGCCCGTGAAGTTGCTCAAAAACATAAAGACAGTCTTATTTTCAGGCTAGCGGAAGGTAAAATAGAGCGTGTAAACGGTGCTCTGGTGACAAAAGCGGCTCTGCAAGGTGACGAACTGTCAAATGAACTATTAAAAGAACACGCAAAACTATTAGCCGTTGGTTTAGCTAACATTGTCAATATTCTTGACCCTGATATCATCGTTCTTACCGGAGGAATGGCAGAAGCGGGAAACCTCCTACTTCAACCCGCTAAAGATATTTTAAAAAAACGAGTTTTTGCCGATAGTACTAGAGTACCGAAGGTCGTGTATGGTGCCTTGGGTCCTGATGCCGGCATTCTCGGAGCAGCGGCCCTAGTATTTGAACAGTCAGTAAAATAAAAAGTCAGAACTATGGCCACAAAAGTACGGACTTTAAAAAACGAAGTCTTAGATAGGGTTTCAAAGATCGGGCAAGCTGATATTCTAGTCGGCATCCCTAGTTTTCGTAACGCCAAAACAATTGCTAAAGTCGTTAAAGCCGTAAGCGAAGGAATGGTCAAATACTTTCCTGACCTCAAGCCAGTTCTTGTAAATTCCGACGGCAGTTCTACGGACACCACCAGAGAGTTAGTCTTAAATACCAAAGTTCCGAAAACCGTTGAAAAGATTGTCACACCATACCGTGGCATCCCGGGAAAAGGCAGTGCTTTTGCTACAATCTTTGAAATCGCCGACCGTCTTCATACAAAAATCTGTATTGTAGTTGACTCCGACCTTCGCAGTATAACACCTGAATGGATAAAATTCCTAGGTTATCCGATATATAAAAACAACTTTGGAATTGTAACTCCTTACTACAAACGCTATAAATACGACGGGACGATAACCAACTCTTTGGCCTACCCTCTTACAAGAGCTTTATACGGTACAATAATCAGACAGCCGATCGGCGGCGAGTTCGGCATGTCAGGATCTTTGGCTAAAATTCTTGCTCATCAAAAGTTCGGCGATAGAAACATAGCAAAATTCGGTATTGATATCTGGCTCACAACAACCGCCATATGTGAAGGTTTTAGCGCTTGCCAAGCATCAATGGGAATCAAACTTCATGATGCTAGAGACCCCGGTGCATCTCTTGCCCCTATGTTCGAGCAAGTAGTAGGAGCTCTTTTCGGCTTGATGTATAAGTACCAAGTTAAGTGGAAAGCCATAAAAGGCTCTCAGCCAGTCGATCTTTATGGCGAAGAAAAAGAGGCGCATCCGGTATCTTTTCGAGTAGATTTCCTAAAGCTAATTAGAAGTTTTAAGACAGGTTTTAAGAAAAATGAATCAATAATAAAGAGTATATTGCAAAAAGAAGTTTTTAAGGAAGTGAAGGGAATTAGTCAGTCTCATTTAAACAGAATGCACTTTGAAGACGAGTTGTGGGCAAAAGTAGTCTATGACTTCTCCGTTGCCTATAACTTCGGGCCTGTTGAGCCAAAACTAATTATTGAAGCTTTGGTGCCTCTGTATTTCGCTAAGACGGCCGCTTTTATATTACGTACTAAATATATGTCAAGTTCTTTAGCGGAAGCTATCGTTGAAGGAGGCGCCGAGGTTTTTGAAGAAGAAAAAGATTATTTAATAGACCATTGGGATAGAGCCAAGAAACTTTATCCTCATCAGAAACAAAAAAGCCATCTTGCCGTTTCAAAAAACTAACCAGGTAACAGATGTTAGATGCCAGATCTTAGTTTACTGCTATAAAAAGAAACCACTCTGTGTGCCTTTATTGAGCAAAAAATTAAGAGCCGGCACTTGAGCCTAGCCCTTAATTTTGCTATTAAAGCGTATTTAGAGAGACAATCATACTGTTTGCACTATAACAAACACTTGTTCGCTTTGTCAAGCTTTCGTTTAAAACAGTACACTAAGCGGTATTATCTACTAAAAATGCTATTTAAGCTAAAAATATGCTGCTCTAGCTTGCGTTATGATATCTTTATCAAACGTCCACTAATAGTGACAATTTAGCATTTTCCTGGTATAATAAAAAGAGAAAGAAATAGGGTAGAGTAGTTGACAACACAATCAAGACTGGTCAACTGTCAGACCGGTTGTTTGTTATTTCTAAGGATTACTTAAGAATTGCCGATTATTTCAGTAAGCAGTGTTTTAGTATAAAATCAAGGGCGCACGATAAAAAAATGCTACCAAATAATATGAGACGCAAAAGGAGTAAACAAGGCTTTCTTCACATATTTGATTCAGGCTTTCCTTTTGCCCAACACAGATTATTTTCACTGGTCATCGCTGTCCTTATTCTATCAGGACTGGCAATAAGCTTTTCCCTGTTCCTCCCCACAAAAAAAGCAAAAATAACTAGAAATGAAATAGCGAGCCAAAGAGGCCAAAATAGTTATA
>JAUUWJ010000276.1 GCA_030589175.1 Actinomycetes bacterium | reverse complement strand
CGTTGTGATTTTCGCTGCCCTGGAAAGAGTGGGCAAGGGCTTGAGAACTGCCGCAAGAGATGCAATTATTGCCGACTCTATGGCAAAAGAGCGGGGTAAAGGATTTGGAATTCACAGGGCCCTCGATACTTCCGGGGCGATTCTGGGCTCGATTGTTGTTTTTCTTTTATTCTGGTTTTTCGGCTTTAGTTTCAAGTTGATTATACTCATTGCCGGAGTTGTCGCATTTGCTTCTTTAATTCCACTGCATTTTGTGAAAGAAGGCAAAAGGGAACCACAAGATATAACGCTAAAGATAGGCCTGAAAAATCTTCCTAAGCCTCTTAAGTTATTTATCCTGATTTCCGGCATATTTGCATTGGGGAATTTTAGCTATATGTTTTTTATTATTAGAGCGCAACAGTTCTTTACAGCTAAATTGTCAACCGCGGTGCCAATCCTTTTATATGTTCTTTTTAACATTTTCTATGCTGGGTTTGCTATTCCTCTTGGCGCTCTCTCAGACAAAATCGGAAGAGAAAAGGTTATCATTCTTGGTTATTTGCTGTTTTCATTGACATCGCTTGGTTTTGCCTTTCTGACTTCACTGCCGGCTTTTATAGTCTTATTTGCCCTTTACGGTATAACCTATGCGGCAGTTGACGGAAACCAGCGTGCCTTTGTGTCTGATTTATCCTCCCGGCAGTTAAAAGCTACAGCACTGGGAACATTTCACGCCACAATAGGTTTGATGGCCTTACCGGCAAGTCTTATAGCCGGATTCTTATGGCAGAATATTGCTCCAAAGATAACTTTTATTTATGGCAGTATACCCGGCTTTATTTCTGTTCTTTTGTTCATCGCTTTTAGAAATTATTTTGGTGCGCCGAAGGAACTGAATAAATGAAGAGCCCTGAGCAGATGGAAATTCGGCAGATAAGTTTACAAGTATGTATTTCGTCCTCTGGTCTTGCTCAGGGATGCTCGCACAGATTGAGCGAAATATATACGGACGGGTCGATAAAAGCCGGTTTGAGACTGTGCGCATAAAAAGGGCGAGGTGGTGGGAACCGGCTGGGGGGGAAACCGGTGTGCCACACTGCCTCGCCGAGGTTCGTAAGCTGCCAGAAGCAGCACTGTTTCGTTACTTCAAAACTGGACTAAAAGCTTAACGCCTTTAAATAAGCCTGTCAAATAAAAAAAGTAAAAATTTCTTAGAGGACCTTATCTACCCAACCTATATTATTTCTACAATCTTAATATACAGGCTACGGTAATAAAATGCAAGTTAAAAATTGCTTTTTTTTTGATTTTTTTGTGCTCATCACGTTATCTATAAGCGTGGTTCATAAAGTGAAATGGCTTGAATCTTTGTGTGTATTAGCGTAGATTATGGCTGATAAGTCTAAAAGCTGTCGTTTTTGGAGTTTTTCGATGACAAAGCTAAAAACTATGTTGAGTATCGGGCCAAAACCGGCTGTTTCAAGACGCTTCTTATTCTGGGCGGTTCGAATTTGTTAATCTTAAATTCC
>JAUUWJ010000028.1 GCA_030589175.1 Actinomycetes bacterium | reverse complement strand
TACTAAATCAAGAAATACTAAACTATTCCATGTATGCAAGTATCGCAATCTTCCTAATACTTGTATGGACACTGCCCTGGAAAGGCGTTGCTCTGTGGAAATCGGCCAAAAATAAACAGCTCGGTTGGTTTCTAGTATTGTTCCTAGTCAACACCCTGGCGATATTAGAAATTATTTACCTAGCCTTCTTTCAAAAGAAAGAAAACACGTAGTCAGAGTTCAACTATCAACATTTAATAGAAAAACAATTAGAAATTAAGACTTAAAGATTAAGAAATAGTGATGATTCGTTGAGATTGCCGCACTTTGTTGACGCAAAGCTAGCAATGACGATCTTTTTCACGAGATACAAAATTCGATATACGAACTACGAATTATTTTATTCAAAGCGTAGCGCTTCAATGGGATTTAAATTTGAAGCCCTTCTTGCAGGCCAGACGCCGAAAAACACTCCTATTGCTACTGCAAAAAAGAAGGCTAAAAGCACCGAATTTAGTGAAATAATCGAGGGCCAGCCGCCTATCCTTGATATTAATACAGAGCCTCCCCATCCCAGGCCAAGACCTATTGCTCCCCCAAGTAAACTCAAGAGCACCGATTCAATTAAAAACTGAGCCAGAATGTCTCTTTTCTTCGCACCAACAGCTTTTCTCAAACCAATTTCTCTTGTGCGCTCGGTAACAGAAACAAGCATTATATTCATAATCCCTATACCGCCGACAATAAGAGAAATTGCAGCAATACCACCTAAAAGAATAGTTAGAGTCCCTGTCACTTGGCTCATCGTGTCAAGAATTTCAGCTTGGCTTCGGATACGAAAATCGGCTTCATCTGCATTTTCAATCTCGTGTCGCTCAAGCAAAAGAGCTTCTATATCCTCTGAAGCCTGATCCATGACCTCTTCGTTTTTAGCTTGGATACTTATCGTGCTAAGATGTTTAGCTCCGAACAACCTTTTTTGAGCGGCGGATAGCGGAATGAATATTTGGTTATCAAGATTTTGAAAGCCCGATTGACCTTTCTCCTCCATCACTCCTATCACTTTAAACGGGATGCTTTTTATCTTGATAGTCTGTCCGATTGCATTACTTTTGCCGAACAAGTCAGTTACAACATTTGTTCCTAAAACAGCAACTCTCTTGGTAGTTTTTTGATCGGACTCGTCAATAAATGAGCCTGAACCAATGTGAAAATTGTGAACGTCTTCATAAGTCGAAGTCGCTCCTACAATAGAGGTATTAGTGTTTTGCTTTTTATATATGACTTGGGCGCCGGATGTATATTCGGGTGAAACTTTCTTTATCGTACTTATGCCATCTTTTATAGCTTCTGCATCTTTTTGGTCAAGGCTCTCTTGGGTACCTTCCGCTCCCCGAGCACCGCCAAAACCCTGGCCTCCCGGACTTCCCGGACTAATAAATAATATATTCGAGCCAAGCTCTTTTATTCGCGATGTAGCAAAATCAGATGCACCGGTTCCGATTGATATCATAGCTACAACCGCACCGACACCGATTATGATTCCAAGCATAGTAAGCGTTGAGCGCAGTTTATTGGCTATCAAGCCTCTATATGCCGTGCGTAAGCTCTCAAGTAGATTCAATAATCTCCTTTTTCTTTTTTGCTGAATCGCTTTCTACAAGACCGTCTCTTAAATGAATTCTGCGTTTGGCAAAAGCTGCGATATCTCTTTCATGAGTTATCAAGATGATTGTCTTTCCTTCTTTGTTGAGCTTTTGAAATATATTCAATACTTCAATACCGGTTTTAGTGTCTAAGGCACCTGTCGGTTCATCAGCCAGAATAATAGACGGATTATTTATCATGGCTCTTGAAATCGCCACCCTTTGCTGTTCGCCACCAGACAATTCAGACGGCCTTTTATAAAAATGCTTACCAAGACCTACCGATCTTAAAGTTTCTTCTGCTTGCTTGCGAGCATTTTTATTAGCATGACCAGTGTAGGTAAAAGGAAGCATAACATTTTCTAGTGAAGAAGTCCTGGGCAGCAGGTTAAACTGTTGAAATATGAAACCAATTTTTTCATTTCTTATTCGGGCTAGGTCATTATCATTTAGATCTTTAATAGTTGAACCGTCTAATTTATAAGTACCGCTTGTTGATTGGTCAAGACAGCCAAGAAGGTGCATTAATGTCGACTTTCCGCTTCCCGAAGGACCCATGATGGCAACAAACTCGCCTTCTTTTATATTGAGTGAAACACCTTTTAGGGCGTCTACCTTTGTATCACCCGTACCGTAAGTTTTGACCAGGTCTTTTGCCTCAATAACAGTATTAGTGTGGCGGGCCAAATGATCTGCTCCCTCCTCTGCTTCCGCCTCTACCAAATGGCATCATGGAACCGCTTCGGTTTTGTCCATTTGATCCTTGTTGCATATTAAAGGAACCGGAAACTATCTCATCGCCTTCTTTAAGACCTTCAGTAATCTCGGTATTATTGTCATCAGCTTTACCTATTTGAACTTCTACAGGCCGCGCTCTACCGTCAACAACAGTCATAACCATTTTCCTGCCATTTCTATCTCTAATAGCATCGTTTGGCACTATCAAAACATCGTCTTTCTTGCCGTATTCGAGTTCTATGTCGGCACTCATTCCCAGACGAAGAGAGGATGCACCTTTATCTATACTTGCGTGGGCTGTGTAAGTTATCACATTTTGGTCATTAGCAGGAATAGGATCTATTGAAACAACTTTACCGCTAAACTCTTTGTCTTCTATTGCATCAAGAGTGATTTTTACTTTTTGACCCTTACTTACTTTACTGATGTCATTTTGATCTATGCTCATCTCGATTTGAAGATCGCTAAGATCGGCAATTGTCATAAAACCCGATGTCTGGATTTGGCCGGCCATCGTTGTTGTCGAGGTGCTATTGTTGGTTGTAGATATTTTCTCGCCTTCCTTGCCTCCGATATAGATTACTGTTCCGTCGATAGGTGACTCAAGAACCTCCCAACCTAGCCTTGTGTCAGTGGGATCGAGAGATGCAAGATCTTGATATTCTCCGACTTTTTCATTAAGCGTTACTTTAAGGTCTTCAAGCTCCCCCGGATTATCAAAGTTTAAATCGACTTGGTTTGCACTTACGACAATGCCTGTAGCGCTAAAACTCGAATTAACTGAGCCTCGTTTCACTTCTTTAGTTTCAAGATTATTATCGTTTGAGGACTCGCTTTCTGAATCACTGGAGAGCATTCTGTAACCGAAAAGGGCACCTCCTGCAATGATAATGATGCCAATAATTGAAAATAATACTTTTTTGTTCAAGGCCACCTCTTTTCTTTGCTAGTAAATCTCACTTCTTTTATTCTATTGCGATTTTCTCTTTTTACAAGACTAATATTGTAAAACAAACCTGATAAAAAGCTGAGAATAAATCAATTATTAATGATCGATGGCAATGAACAATATATGATCGGATGAAATTAATTATTAAAGTTAATAATTAAGATTATAAGCAATGTTAGATTCTTCGTTTCACCTCAGAATGACAATTGTTTTACACTAATAACCAACAACTAATAACTAACAACTATTTGCAAATTTCATTTGCAGATCACGTTTGCGTTCCTAATCTCTTGCCCAGAAACATCAACGGAATAAAGAAAACCACTACCAAGGCTATTAATACATATATCTCCCAGCCGATTTGAGCCCAGCCTTCGTTATAAATACTTATACGAAAAACCGGGTTGGCAATGTAGTACGTCGGGAAAATCTTGGCAATCCACTTCGGTACGTTTTCAAACATCAATAAAATCGCAGGCGCATAAAAAATAATCCCCATCATTTTTACATTCGCAAACAGAGCGTTTGTATCTTTAAACATAATACCGGCAACAAGTCCCCATTCAGCCATAAGCAAAGAACCAAGAACAATCGGAATAAGCAACATAAATGGCTGGTTTAAGCCAAAATTGACTAGCAGCATCACCATTCCCATAAAAATTGCCAGGACCACTCCCATAAAACCGAAAGCCACTAGTACTTCGACGTATGAAGACGGTGAAACCAAAATTGAAGCGAGAGTTTTCTTCTCTTTTTCCTGGATAACAAAAGCAGCCGGTAAGAAAAAAGCGTTTATCAGAACCGTAACAATTACAATAAAGGGCAAGAAAAGCTCTAATAAAGTTAGGGCTTTTTCGTTTCCTATGTTGACCTGCTTAAAATTTACGGTAGGCCCTTCCGGTGCAAATTCCCTTAGAGTATTGAGTATTGTAATACCGGCAATATTTCTATCTTTCGCCAAGCTCTCTCCGTTTATTAAGAATTTCAAGGACATTTTGTCCTTGCCTTTAAGCTTCTCAGCCAAATTCTTTGGAAAAACTATACCGACGTCAGCTTTTTTCTCTTCAACTATGTCTTTTACTTCAGAAACATCTTTAGCTTCTATAGTCTTGACGGCATCGCTTTTCTTGAGCTCTCTTATAACTTCTTGCCCGCTTTTGTCATAGACTACAATCACCGGTTTTGTCTTCCAAAAACCGCCAAATAACACTTGCATGATAAGTGTATAAATAAGCGGTACTGCCAGAGCAATCAAGAAAAGAGGATTTTTGGGCCCTAGCTTAAAACCTTTTTTAATTATGGCGAGAATTCGATTAAAGCTACTCATACTGCCAACCTCCTTCTAAAAGATAGAAAGCCAATTGCAAAGAAAACAACATTTGCAAAGGCCAGATAAGCGATTTCAGCACTAAATTCGGAAAGGGCTAAACCGTTATTAATAACACCATCTAATGCAGTAACCAGCTGAAAAGTAGGAATAGCTTTAACAGCAGGAGAAGCTAACCCGGGAAAAAGTACTACCATTGCCGGAATTATAAGAACCATCATAAAAACAGTTCCCCAGGCAATAACTGAGACCGCATTTTTGCTTAGAGCTCCTACAATAAAAGCAATCGAGGTAGCGAGAAAAGCCCCCATCGCCAGTAAGACCAGTAGCGGCAGCAAAATATCTAATGTAAGTATGTTGAGAAAGGCCGCCGCAAGTAAGCTTTCAAAAAGAGCAAGGCTGACTCCGGTTATAGTCTTTGAAGCCAAAAATTCAAATTTATTAACAGGTGTCACAAGAATTGCAAAAACCGTATTTTGTTCAATCTCCCGGGCCAACAAATCGGCAAGTGCGAAAAATTCAACCATAAACACGACGACCAGAAACATCATGCGCATGTCGTTTCGCAGCGGAACCTGTTTGCCGACCATATCCGTCCCGATTATCTCTTCTTTGACATCTATCGGAAGCTGATTCCCCGTTAAGCTATAAGCAAATTCACGGCCAAAAATTTCACCGGCTTCTTTTATTTCTTTGGGAGTTTCAGAAGACACGTAAAGCCTGGCATTGGGTTTGCCCTCTTTGGAAAATGTAACGGAAAAACCGGCAGATACATCTTTGTTCTCAACCATTTTTTTAAGTTCTTTGGTCGAGCTCGCCCACTCGACTTTAAGCCCTTCTTCTGACTCTTCCTCCATTACTTTCTCTATGGCCGTCCGGCCTTTCTGGGCGTAAAAACCCATCTTATATGTCTCATTAACGGTTGAGGGCATTAAATGATAGATAAGCGCGTAGGCAAATATAGCCAGAAAAGTTATGGCCGCAATAAAGCGGTTGCTAAACATCTGTTTAATGTCTTTTTTTACGATAGATAGCATCCGGTTCATTCCAGGCCTCTTCCGGTAACTTGAATAAATATATCTTCAAGCGTTGCTTCTTCGGTATGCATGTCGTGAAGCTTATACTGAGACCGGATCTCCTCGATCCTCTTGCCGATATCTTTCGCTTCAAGAGAAAGTTCTTCTTCTTTTACTTGTCCGTTTTCCTGATAGCGGATTTTAAGAGTTCTTTTTCCGTATTCGTGTTTTAGATTATCTGGAGTATCAATAGCGGCAATTTTACCCTTGTCAATAAAAGCAACTCGGTCGGAAAGTTTATCAGCTTCCAGCATGTCGTGAGTCGTTAGAAAAACACTTGCTCCTCTTTCCTTTTCCTCTCTTATAACTTTTCTAATTGCTTTTGCCGACACCGGATCCAGTCCATCTGTTGGCTCATCAAGAAACAAGATCTTTGGCTTATTTACAAGAGAACGGGCCACCATCAGACGTTGCCTCATCCCTTTTGAATAACTAGCAACCTTGTCTTTTCCCCTTTTATCAAGGTCTACTTTTTTTAGAATCGCATTTACATCAGGCCTTTTTATTCCATAAAGAGAGGCATGGAACTTTAAATTTTCAATTGCCGACATATCTTCATACAGGTTTTTCTCTTCAAAACATACACCGATTTCTGCTTGAATTTCGTCTGTATTATGAGCCATATTTTTGCCTAAAATATCAATTTTTCCGGTCTGAGAATTTAAGAAGCCGATTAGCATTTTAAGTGTCGTAGATTTTCCGGCACCGTTAGGCCCGAGAAAGCCCAGCACTTCACTCTTGCCGATGTGAAAAGAGATATTATCGACAGCTTTGACTCCTTTTTTGTAAGTGTATGAAATATTTTCGGCGTTAATTACTTTTTCCATATCACCCTCCTTTGTCGGGAAATCCTAAACTCTAATCTCCCCGGCGCCTAAACAGTTTGTTCCTTAGGCAGCCGGGCAAGTAAATTCTAAACAAATCCCAAATTCTAAATTCTAAAACTAATTACAAGTTATCCAAAATCCTTGCTTTCACTTCCAGCTCCTCAGATATTAACCTGTTATATAAAAACCCAAAGGTTTCTGTTGCATATTCTAATAACTAATAACTAATAACGTCAAAAATCTACGATTTTTGACTCTCTACTTTACCATCAAGCATGGTAACAATTCGTTCTGCGCGTTTTCCGATAACCTCTTCGTGGGTGATAACTATAAGAGTTCTTTTTTCTTCGCTCCAAATCTCGGCTAGAAGATCCATTATCATGTCACTGCTTTTTGAGTCCAAACTCCCCGTGGGTTCATCGGCTAATATAATTTCAGGTGAATTTGCTAGTGCCCGAGCAATTGCTACTCGCTGACGTTCTCCACCGGAAAGCTGAGTCGGATAACTTGTATTTCTTTTTCTTAAACCTACAAGATTTAGCAGTTCACTAGCCCTCTCTCGCCTTTTCTTTGAACGGAGTTTGCTTTCATACATGGGAGCAATCACATTTTCCAGAGTTGTCTGAGATGGCAGCAGATTGTGGAGCTGAAAAATAAATCCGATCTTTTGCGCCCTATAATTTGTGAGATCACGTTTCTTAGTAATATTAGTTCCGCCGACGATTATTTGTCCTTGATCCGGTTTATCCAGGCCGCCAATCATATTAAGCAGAGTTGATTTACCGCTACCCGAAGGTCCCATGATGGAAATATATTCACCTTTGGTAATATCAAGGTTAACTCCGTCAAGTGCTTTAATTTTTCCGAAATCATAACTTTTCTTAATGTTCTTAATCTCAATAAAATTACTCATAACGAAGAGCCTCCGCCGGTGAGAATCTTGTGGCCCGATAAGCAGGATAAAAGCCGCCTATCAAACTAACCAAAATACCGATAGCAATCGCATTTATAAAAACAATTGGTGAGTAATCAGGGTCAAAGAAACTTTTGGCAACCGGAAAAGTAAATATATATTGAATGACCAGCAACCCTATGGCAGTACCGATAATAATTGACAGCACCCCTAACAATAGTGACTCGCCAAGAATCATTGCTAAAATACGACGCCTCTTCCATCCGATTGCC